>CAXSFF010000162.1:0-6671 GCA_964236035.1 uncultured Acetobacteraceae bacterium | reverse complement strand
CGAGGGTTCCGGCTGCTACGGCCATAACGGCGCCGACGATGCCGGCGCCGACGCCGCGCTGCTGGCCCGCACCGTGCCCGGCCGCCCGGTGCGCGTGCAATGGATGCGCGAGCAGGAGAACACCTGGGAGCCGTTCAGCCCGGCGATGGTCACCGAGGTGCAGGCCTCGCTCGACGCGGACGGCGGCATCGTCGACTGGCAATACGGCGTGTGGAGCAACACCCACAACGAGCGTCCGGGCAACGCCGGCCGCCTGATGCCGAGCTGGGCCTTCGCGACGCCGCTGGTGCCGTCGCCGCCGATGCCGATCCCGCAGCCCGAGGGCGGCGGCGACCGCAACGGCATTCCGCTGTATGACCTGCCGAACGCCCGCGTGGTGTCGCACTTCCTGCCCGACATGCCGCTGCGGGTGTCCGCCATGCGCGGCCTGGGCGCCTACGCCAACGTGTTCAGCATTGAAAGCTTCATGGACGAGCTGGCGGCGGCGGCGCAGATCGACCCCGTGGCGTTCCGGCTGAAGCACCTGAAGGACAGCCGCGCCCGCGACGTGGTGATGCTGGCGGCCGAGAAGTTCGGCTGGGACGACCCGGCGCCGCTGCCGAAGGGCCACGGCCGCGGCTTCGCCTTTGCGCGCTACAAGAACCTCGGTGCCTACGCCGCCGTGGCGGTCGAGGTCGCCGTGGAGCACGAGACGGGCCGCGTGCGCGTGGTGCGGGCGCAGGTCGCCGTCGACAGCGGCCAGCCGATCAGCGTCGACGGCATTCGCAACCAGATCCAGGGCGGCCTGGTGCAGTCCGCCAGCTGGACGCTGTACGAGGCGGTCATGTTCGAGCCTGGCGGCATCACCAGCCGCGACTGGAGCGGCTACCCGATCCTGCGCTTCCCCGCCGCCCCCGACAGCGTCGAGGTGCACGTCATCGAGCGGCCGGGCCTGCCGTTCCTGGGCACCGGCGAGGCCACCCAGGGGCCGACCGCCGCCGCCATCGCCAACGCCGTGTTCGACGCGGCCAAGGTGCGCATCCGCGAGCTGCCGCTGTCGCAGGAGCGCGTGAAGGCGGCAATCGGGGTGTAGCAGGAACCGGGTTGCGGTGACGGCTTGCGCCCATCGCACCTCTCAGCCGTCATTGCGAGGAGCGCTTGCGACGAAGCAACCCAGGCCCGCGCGCCCGACGTTGGTCACGTCGTCCTGGATTGTCAAGCCGCCCAAGCAACGGGTAGTGGGTCAGCCTCCAATTCGGTACGAGTTGTTGCCGTGGAACTGGGAAAGCAGGCTGCCAAGCTGGCGGCATGAAGACCAGCAAAACGAAATCCCTGGACAACGCGAGATCGGCGGCAAACAGCTTCAACCAGATTTGCAGGCATGGGAAAACACTTTATTTTTCTGAAAAAGGTCTAGTCTCGCATGTCAGAAAAGGAAATACTTCAGGTCTTCTTGTCGCCACAACGCCTGCGTGAACTGGCTGGTCCCAAAGTTTATGCGCGCGGTGAGAAATACGCCGCCGGCGATAATGTTCAGCTGCATGAGCATACGCTTGATGAAGCTATTGGCGAGGTGACCGGATCACAGCCCTATCGGGTTGAATTGAAGTTGACGTCAAAGGGGTTGATCGCCGAGTGCACCTGTCCGGCCATGTCAGAGCACGGATTTTGCAAACATGCCGTTGCCCTTGGTCTCCATCTGATCAATGCGCCGCCACCAACGGCCCAGAGGACCATCAAAGCACGAGAAGTCACGCCTGACGTCTTCACTGAAAAATATCCCAACATCGCTGGCTGGATCAAAGATGGCTGGATCGAAATCGGGCGTGATGGCCACAGCACTTCCATCATACGGGTACTGGATGAGGGCGGATTGGTTTGGGAAGGAGGCACTAGACAAAAATCTATGGATAAAATCCTGCAAGAGGCCGAAGACGCCATCGTTGATTGGACACGGAACAATTAAGCAGAGTCCTACCTGTTCTCCCGTGCAGCACAGAATATATATCTCTCGCGTTTGAGAGGCTCAACGATCCCATAGAGCCTTGCTTTTGATCGCGAACCGTTACGATGCCGACAAGGAGTCCTGATCAGCCTGTTGCTGGACCTAACCAGCATCCGCGCGATGGCGCTGGGCGCGGAGCTTGGCACCATCATCAGTCTTTGCCTGCTTCTTCTGGCAGGCGTCGCTCGAAGTCGAGGAACGGCGGCAAGGCGGGCGTCGAACTCGCCCGCCTCCGGTTCGACACCCGGGCCAGCATGGGCATCTCCAACCTCATCGCGATCTTCATGGTGGTGAGGCAACGGCCGCATCATGGGCCGGCTGGCGATCGGCGGCGCGATGTTGGTGACCGGCTGGATCGCGACCGGCGTGATGCTCGCCGCGAGCCTGGCGTTCCTCCTGCTGCAGCGGTTACGCGTTGATCTGCTTGCGGGCCATCTCAATCAGGTTGCCGAGTTCCGCCAGCGAGCCGTTGTCCAGATCCGTTTGTGCCTGCCCAAGCGTGGCCATGACCTCGCGCACCACATCGGGGCTGGGCGAAGCGTCGGACGTCAGGCCATCGGAACTCGCCTCGGTCAAGGCGGCCAGCGCAAGGGCCACGCCGCGGCGGATTTCGCCGGCCTCGACGGCCAGCACGGCACGGTGGGCACGGTCCAGCTCTAGCCGGGCGGTTTCGATCAAGGCGTCATGGTGAAGGGTGTCGGCCGACATGGGAGTCTCCTGCGTGGAACGGGGCCGGCGAGGCCGCGCGCCATCATAGGTCAGCCGGCGGCTTGCACCAACGCCATCGCCTCCTCCGGCGAATGCGCGGCCAGCACCCGGTTGCGGCCGGCGGCCTTGGCAGCGTACAGGGCACGGTCGGCATCGCGCACCAGCCCGGCCGCCTCCTGCCCCCAGATCGGGATAGAAGCGGCGACGCCGATGCTGACGGTCACGCTGGCGACGGCGAGGCAACCCGGCATCGCCATGATCTCGGACTCGATTGCCGCACGGATGCGCTCTGCCATCAGCATGGCGCCGCGGATGCCCGTGCTTGGCAGCACCACGACGAACTCCTCGCCGCCGTAGCGCGCGGCGAGGTCGCCGGGCCGCTGGGTGTGGCTCTGCAAGCTGCGCGCGATCGTGCGCAGGCATTGGTCGCCGGCCTGGTGGCCATGGATGTCGTTGAACCGCTTGAAGCGGTCCACATCGATCATCAATACTGACAGCGGGCTGCCCGACCGCAGCGCCCGGCGGTATTCCTGCTCCAGCGTCGCGTCGAACCGGCGGCGGTTGGCCAGGCGGGTGACGCTGTCCTCCAGCGCCATCGCGGCGAGCCGGCGGTTGGCCGTCTCGAGCCGTATCTCCGTCCGCTTCCACCGGGTCACGTCGCGCGCCACGCCGAGGATCGCCTTCGGCCGTGCGGTCGCCGCATCCCGCACCAGCCGCAGGTCCGTCTCGATCCAAAGCCATTGCCCGTCCGCGTGCCGGCTGCGATGCAGGCTTTGCGCCTGTTGCTGTCCCGCCAGCATGGCCGCCAGCAGCCGCGATACCGCGGGCCGGTCGGCGGGGTGGATCAGCAGCGACGCCGTCTTGCCCAGGACGGTCGCCGCCGGGCAGCCGAACATCCCGGCAAACGCCGGCGAGACCGAACATAGGCCGAGGTTGCTGTCCAAGGTGAAGGTGACGGAACCAAAGCCCTCGGCCGATGGCATGGCCGCCGCATCGGGCACCGTCCGCCGCGCGGCCAGGACCGCCCAGGCGCCAAGCCCGATCAGCGGCACGATCGCGAACGCGAAGCCCAGGCGGACCAGTGATCCGAAGCCCACTCCGAGGAACGATGCCGTCCATAAAGCCCATGCGGCCGAAGCCGCCATCGCCGACGCCAGGATCGCCCCCGCCAGCAACAGCCCGGAACGGCGTTGCGTGAGCTTGGGTGCAAATCGCATCCGGGCGTTTGCTGCCCCCAACGTGTCGCCCAACATCTTCGGCCCCGCTCCTGCTGCTCGGCTTCGGCTGGGACACTGGACGGAAAGTCTGAAGAATGGCTTACGATGCGGGCATGGAAATGCACGGGAATGGCAGCCGGCGCACCGTTCTCGCCGAACGGGCGCCATGACCGCGATGGATGCCACCGACCGCAAGCTGCTGGTCCTGTTGCAGCAGGACTGCACCGCTTCGATCGCCCACCTGGCCGAGCAGGTCGGCCTGTCGGCGACGCCGTGCTGGAAGCGCATCCAGCGGCTGGAGGCGGACGGCGTCATCGAACGCCGGGTCGCGATCCTCGACCCGGCGAGCGTGGGCCTGGGGCTAACGGTGTTCGTGTCGATCGAGGCGGGCGACCATTCGCCGGCCTGGATGGAGCGGTTCGCCAACGCCGTCACCGAGATGCCGGAGGTGATGGAGGCGCACCGGATGGCCGGCGACGTCGACTACATGCTGCGAGTGGTGACGACCGACCTGGCCGCCTACGACCAGTTCTACAAGCGCCTGATCGCCGCCGTGTCGCCCAAGAACGTCAGCTCCCGCCTGAGCATGGAGCGGGTCAAGGCGACCACGGCGCTGCCGCTGCCGGCGGTCAAGGGGCGGAAATGATCTTCCGTTTTCCAGGGTCCGGATAGCATCGCCTGCTCCGCCGCGACGTGCCGGCAGCAAGCGCCACCTTTCTTCCAACAATCGATTGCCGGCGGGCCACGCAGGCGACATGTCGGCTGGCGAACCCCTTCCCGCCGGAGCTTGCCGTGTCAGACGCCGCCTATTCCTCGCCTCCCGCCACCATCCGCCTGCCGCGGCCAGGCCTGAACACCAGTATCCTGATGGTCGGCACGGTGCTGCTGGCGGCACTGGCGGCGGCTGTGTGGCTGCAGCCCGGTGGGCAGTGGCGGTTCGCCGCCCTGGTCGCGGTCGGCGCCGGCATCGGCGCCGTGCTGCTGCACACCAGCTTCGGTTTCGCCGGCGCCTTCCGCGCGCTGGTGCAGGACGGCGACGCCGGCGGGTTCCGCGCCCACGCCGTCATGCTGGCGCTGGCCAGCGCGCTGATGCTGCCGATGCTGGCGCAGGGCACGCTGTTCGGCCAGGTGATGCACGGCGAGACCACCCCCGTCGGCGTCGGCTTCGCCGTTGGCGCGCTGCTATTCGGCGCGGGCATGCAGGTCGGCGGCGGCTGCGCGTCCGGCACCTTGTTCTCGCTGGGCGGCGGCAACGGCAAGCTGATCGGCACCTTGGCTGGTTTCGTGCTCGGCTCGGCGCTGGGCGCGTGGAGCATGGGGTTCTGGTGGTCGCTGCCGGCGATCCCGGGCGCCACGCTGCAAGGCCTGGTGGGCTTCGGCCCGGCGATCGTCCTGCAACTGGCGGTGCTTGGCGGGCTGTGGCTGCTGACCGGCCGCGCCACCCGCACGCCGCCGAGCCAGCTGCTGATCGCCGGCGGCCTGGCCCTGGCCACGTTGAACGCCGCCACCTTGCTGCTGGCCGGCAAGCCCTGGGGCGAGACCTCGGCGTTCGCGTTGTGGGGTTCCAAGCTGTTCACCGCCATCGGCTGGGACGCGCATCACTGGGCGTACTGGCTGCGCCCCGGCTTCGACCGGCAGCTCGACCGTGCCACGTCGCTGGACGTGACCTCGATGATGGATGCGGCGATCCTGCTCGGCGCGGCGCTGGCGGCGGCTTACGCGGGCGCGTTCAGGCCGCGGTGGGGCGGCGGCGGGCGGGCGTGGGCCGGGGCGCTGCTGGGCGGCGTGGCGATGGGGTTCGGCGCGCGGCTGGCCAACGGCTGCAACATCGGCGCGTATTTCAGCTCGATCGCGGCGGGCAACCTGTCGGGCTGGGCGTGGATGCTGCTGGCGCTGGCGGGAAGCTGGGTCGGGGTGCAGCTACGGCCGCTGTTCGGCCTGGACCGCAAGCTCTACGTTGCATCCGGCGATAACAAGTCGCCGGACTGCGCGACCTGCTAACCCGTCATTGCGAGGCGGTTTCGGCGTGGCAATCCAGGGCGACACGGCGAAACCAACCGCGCGGCCCTGGGTTGCTTCGTCGCCAAGCGGCTCCTCGCAGTGACTACTTGGCGGCTTCGATCGACTTCATGATCACCGCCTCGGTCGCGGCCTTGTCGGCCCAGCCGGTGACCTTGACCCACTTGCCGGGCTCCAGGTCCTTGTAGCGGGTGAAGAAGTGCTCGATCGCTGCCTTGGTGATCTCCGGCAGGTCGTCGACCGTCTGCACCGTCTTGAACATCGGGTGGATCTTGTCGTGCGGGACACAGATGATCTTCTCGTCCATGCCGCTCTCGTCCTCCATCATCAGCATGCCGATCGGGCGGCAGCGGATGACGGCGCCGGGCACCACGGCGGCGGGCATCAGCACGAGGGCGTCGGCCGGGTCGCCGTCGTCGGCCAGGGTGCCGGGGATGAAGCCGTAGGCGGCGGGGTACGCCATCGGGGTGAACAGGAAACGGTCGACCAAGATGGCGCCGGAGTCCTTGTCGACCTCGTACTTGACCTGGCTGCCCTGCGGGATCTCGATCACCACGTTGATGTCGTGCGGCGGCGCGCGGCCGATGGCGAGCTTGGAGATGTCCATGGGATCCCTCGTGCGGTTGGCGACCGGACCGTAGCCCGGCCTTGCCAACGCAACAAGACGGAGGCATCACAGGCGGGCTATGCGCCTGTAGCTCAGTTGGTTAGAGCGGGCCGCTCATAACGGCTTGGTCGCAGGT
>CAXSFF010000161.1:0-6677 GCA_964236035.1 uncultured Acetobacteraceae bacterium | reverse complement strand
TCCGCGATCGACGTCATCGTGCCGTTCCACACCACGGGCGAGGTCTATCAGGTCCGCGAGGTATGGCTTGCCGCCGACGCTCGCCGCCGCGGCGAAAGCGTCGCAAACCTGCTTTCCGAAAGCTGACCACAAAGGACGCCAAAATGGTAATCGCATCCCGTGGCACGCTCGTCGCCAAGATCCTCGTCGGCCTGGTCATCCTTTCTGCGGCCTGGACGATGATCGCAACGCTTGTTTTCCTGCTCGGCACGCATCTCAGCACGAGCTTCTCACACCCTTTCTACCAGTGGTGGACCTACGCATTGTTCTCGCCTCCCAATCCGATCGTGTCGCTGTGGCTCAGGATCGGTGCAGGAGCGGCGACCTTGGTCATTGTGCTTGGGCTTGCGGGCCTTCTGTTCCGGCGCCGGACAACCGGCCCGTCGCTGCGGCGAGGGCTTTTCGGGCGGACTCCGGAACCGATGCGCGGATCGACGGACAATCATGGTCACGCGGAATGGCTGTCGATGGCGAAGGCACGCGAGGTGTTCCCCGGCCCCTCCCCTGAATTTGGCGGGGTGGTGGTGGGCGAGGCATACCGCGTCGATCAGGACAAGGTTGCGACGTTGACGTTCGACCCTGCCAACAAGGCGACCTGGGGCCAGGGCGGCAAGGCTCCCATGCTTATCGACCCCTGCAAGTCCGGGCCGACGCATAGCCTGGTGTTCGCAGGCGCCGGGTCTTTCAAGTCCACCTCGGCCGTATCCACGCTTCTGATGTGGACCGGCTCGGCCGTGGTCCTCGATCCTTCCTGCGAGCTAGGCCCCATGCTGGCCGGTGCTCGCGAGGCCATGGGCCACACGGTCTATCAACTCGGACTCGGCGGCGAGGTCGGGTTCAACGTGCTCGACTGGATCGACATCAACTCGCCCCTCGCGACCACAAACGTCATCTCGGTGGTCGGCTGGGTCTGCGGCGACGGTGCTGTCGGCGGCAAGGACAAGTCGTCCGACTTCTTCGAGGCCCGCGGCCGCGCCCTCGTCACATGCGTGCTCTCTCACATGCTGTGGGATCCCGATATGCCAGCGGAGATGAAGACGCTGCGCACGCTGCGCATTGGCTTGGCAACGCCCGAGAAGGAGATGCGGACTCTGCTCGAAGGCATTCATCAGAACAGCCATAGCTCACTCGCCCGCGACTATGCCGGCACGCTCAAGGGCCTCGTCGACGAGACGTTTTCCGGTGTCTATGCCAACGCCGACGACAGCACGTCATGGCTGGCAAACCCGGCCTTCTCCTCGATCGTGTCCGGTGACAGCTTTAGATCGCGCGACCTGCTGGGCGGGAAGGCCTCCGTCTTCCTGCAGATCCCACTCGGCGCCTTGCTGTCCACGCCGGCAATCGGCCGGGTGGTAATCGGCGCGTTGCTTAACGCCGCCTACGAAGCGAACGGCAAGGTCGCCGGCCGCATTCTTTATCTGCTCGATGAGGCGGCCCGGCTTGGCCCGATGAAGATCCTGGAGACGGCGCGCGACGCAGGGCGCAAGTATGGGATCACTCTCCAGCTCCTCTACCAGTCGGTGGGCCAGCTCGAGAAGCAGTGGGGCAAGGAAGGTAAGCGGGAGTGGTACGACAGCTCGTCGCATCGCACCTACGCAGCTGTGCAGGACCTGGACACCGCAAAGGAGCTGGAGGAGTCGTTCGGCAACTACGCCGTCATGGCGACGTCCGAAGGCTCGAACACCGGCACGTCCGGCAAGGGCTTCGAGATGGGCCAAAGGTCGCGTGGCGCGAACACCAGCTACCATGAAATCAGCCGCCCTCTAATCCGCCGCGAGGAGTTGATGAACGACTGCCGGACGGATGAGGCTTTCGTAGTCATTCGAGGTGCCAAGCCGCTGCGCTGCGGCCGTGCAATCTCTTTCCGTCGGCCTGAACTGGAAGCTAAGATTGTCGCCAGCCGGTTCATGCCTGGCGCTGCCGCCGACTAAGCGTGTCTGAACCTTAAACGTGGAGGACTGTCATGTCCAAGGAAGCCGCTGCATCCGATATTCAAGCCGCCGCCTACTGGAAGAGTGTAGCTCGCTCCGACAAATCTGACGCGGGTGTCGCAGTGACGAAGGTTAGTTCGTTGATCACCGCAGTCCGGAGTGAAGAGAAGGACTCCGGCGAGACACAGCGCCGCTCCAAAGGTCTGCGCCCTGGTTGAAAACACATCAAGCGTTGGTCGACATACTGCAATCTATCTTATATTACCGCCGTGTGCCGCCTGCCGTTGATAGGATCCAAATGTTTGCCTTTCACCAAAAAATCGGTATCACGCTGGCGCTGTGTGCTTGTCATGGCGCACTCGCTGCGCCCGCGCCGTCGCTGTGTGACGCCAAGGAGCAGGTCGCCTTCAGCTGCCCGATCTCGAGGACGCACAAGACGGTCTCGCTTTGCCTCGGCGCTGTGACTGGCGACAAGCTGCCCGCCCGCTACGTCTTCGGAACCGCCACACATCCGGAACTGGTCTATCCCTCAAGCCCCGGGGGGAATGCCACCTTCCACAGCACGCACCTGAGCTATGCCGCTGCTGCCGGCGGTAACGCCTACTCGTTTGAAATCGCCGACATTCGCTATATCCTCTACTCGGTTTCCGGCACGGGTTTCGACCACGCCGGCGTCCTGGTCCAGCACAAGGGACAAAACGACGCCTCCGCCGATCTCGCCTGTCGCCCGGATACGGCGGCTGACGCGATGAACTACGACCTGCCCGACCGCGACGCGATGAACTTCGACCTGCCCAACGGCACCCGTGCCTGGGGTGCCGATCCGGAGATTGCGCGCCTTGGTCTCCCGCTCCCGCCATCCTGAGCCAATTTAGAGGACCCTGACACTTCCGAGACAGGAGATTGCCTATGTCAAAGGCGAACGCCGACTACCTGATGCGGACGGCGATGGACAGCGGCATCACCGACCGCAGGGAACTGGCCAATTTCATGGGCCAGATGCAGGTAGAGTCTCGCAGCTTCAACAGTATGAACGAGAACCTGCATTACAGCCCAGAGCGCCTGCTTGAGAAGTTTCATTGTCGTAACGGTTTGGACACCGTCGAGGATGCTCGTAAGGTCGTGGCCGGCGGCCCGGAGGCCGTTGCAAATGCGATCTATGGTGGTAAATACGGAAAAGACAATCTCAACAACACCCAGCCGGGCGATGGGTGGGCCTATCACGGCCGTGGCTACGTGCAACTCACCGGGCGCCACCTCTACCAGACGATAGGCGCCAGCGTGGGCCTCGACCTCGTCAGCCATCCCGATGCCGCGGCCGAGCCCAAGAATGCCGCGCAGATTGCAGTCGAGTATTGGAAGCAGAACGTCGCTGCCCGCGGCCACCAGACCAGCGTCCGCCATGCCACGATTGACATCAATGGTGGCGTCAATGGGCTTGCCGAGCGCGAAACCGCCGCCGCGGAATGGCGACGCAAGCTGGACGCCGGCTATCAGCCTGGCTACACCGCCTCAGAACGCACTAGGCCTGCCGGGGACGACCGCGAGCGGCACATCCAGGCCCCACTGAACACCCCCGGCTCTCACAATGCGCATGGGCAAGCCTTGGACCACATCAGCCCCAGCCTGGTGCAGAAGCAAACCGCTTCGGAGGCCGGCCACAGGAGCGACGCGACGAAGCAGAACGCTACACCCGGGGCGGTGGCAATGAATGCCGCCTCGCAGCCTGCGTCTGATCAGGTCGCGGCGAGCGATCTCCACCGCAGCTACTGGTCCGACCTTGCGGCCAAAGGGCGGGATTTGATGAAGAACTCGCATGACGCGATGCAGACCGACGTCACCAGCCTCAGCCAAAGGCGGGGACGCACGCTGTAATGCAGGGGTTTGGGAATCAAGCAAACGGAAAACCTATGTAAGGCCGTGTTGCACAACTTGTCGCGGAGCTTTGCTATTCTGCGACAGAACAGCGCCTGGCCTGCTTGGGGTATGGTGGCGGTCGCGGAACTTAGGAGTTGTGCATCCGACCTGTTGCCACTGGTCGGACAAGGCTTATACGAGCGGTTTTATCGACTGACGTACGCCGACTAAGAAGCGGCAAACCTCTCATATATCAGCCAACTTGGCCATTGACATTATACAGGTTTTTCGTTCGCTTGCTCCCCGAGCTCCACTTATTTTAACCTATTCAGAGTATGTTCTGAGCGTGCTACGATCCGTTGGCTTGTAGGTATGATTGCCGATCGTGGCGCGCGGTCGCGCCGCGGCGTAGGATGCAACGGGCAGCGCAATAGGAAGCGATCCGGCATGAACAGTCTGTTACGCCTGCCAGGCGTCCTGCTACTCGTCTTACTATATAGCATGTTCACCTGGAGTCCGCTGCTATCGCTTGCTGCGCATGCAGCTTCCGGCGCTGCGGCGACGAGTGAGCAGACACCGGTGACGCCAAAGACGAACAAGCCGGCTTATGGCGGCTCGGTGCCGGTCGGCAAGCTCGACGCGACCGCGTCTACAGTCGCGGCCACGGTGAAGAGGACGGGCAACACCTATGACACGCTGCGTCAAGCTCTCCTGATCAGCGGCTGGAAGCCGATAGTGACGAGCGAGTGCCGAACCAACATCATGGGCGACGACGCTGGCGACACATGCTCGAAGAATCCGAAAGACGCGCAGTGCCACGTTTGTGACGCCTTTCCGGAACTCGAGTCTTGTAGCGGCGATGGATACTGCCTGATGCAGTTCAGCCACCCTAACTCGGCGCTCATGCTGACGACGACGACCTATGGCAATCTCGCTCGAGACTCGGATTCAATGGTAACTGGATGGGATTTCAAGAAAACAACACCGTCACAATGATCGTGACAGACACTGGCCCAGAACACTGGTGAACAAATCGTATGAGCAATGACCCTCTCGCTGACCTGGTCCGTGCTGGGGAGTCCGGCAAGGCTGGCTATGGGGCCTACAACCGAGGCACCTATAACGACGAGCATGGAGTCAGCCACATGCGTCCAATGGGAACGCACGTGGATGTGACGCAGCTGACGATCGACGAGATCCAGAGGAGGCAGTCGCTTCGCTCTGCCGATCCTGACCGGCTGTTCGCGGTTGGTGCTTACCAAGTGATCCCGGAGACGCTGAACAACGCAGTCACGCGTCTCAGCCTTGACACAAAGCAGAAGCTGTCGCCGGAGCTTCAGGACCACATCTTTGCCGACCACCTCATCGTCAACAAGCGTTCGGCAGTGCATGCCTATATCACCGATGCGAACGGATCGACGCTGCAGGCCGCGCAGACGGCTCTTGCCAAAGAATGGGCCAGCATCGGCGATCCAGTGAACAAAGGCATGAGTCATTACGGGAAACCCAACCAAGCCAGCATCGCGCTGGCGCAGACCGAAGCCGCCTTGAACCAGATGCGAGAGACGTATCACGCCGGCAGGGACAAGGGCCTATCGCCCGAACAGGCGTGGAAGGCGGTCACGGGCGTCGACAGCGCGCAGGTACAGGGTCGCCGGCAGGAGGCGTCGCAAGCGCCCGCGGTCGGGGAGGTGCACGCGACGCCGACGGGATCGTTGCGCAAGGGCGATCACGGGGAGGCCGTCAGGAACCTGCAGGTCGAGCTAAACGAGCATCTCCATGCCCGAAGCGGGCATCGGCTGCAGGTTGATGGCCAGTTTGGGCCTGCCACCGGGCACGCCGTGACGACGTTTCAGCGCCAGCACGATCTGGTCGCGGACGGGATCGTCGGGGCCTACACCAGACATGCGCTGGCCGAGCAGGCGCACGCGTCTGGCCGGATACAGCCGACGCAGGAGCGTGCGCCGGCCCCGGTTGCCCCTGCGGTGCGCGAGGGGTTGGCGCATGACATGTTCGAGCGCGTCTATGCGGCAGTCGCCACCCGGACCGAGGAGGGTCTGGCTGCGGTCGCGCGCGTGTACGGGCAGACCGCCGCTGGGCAAGCCTGGCTGAAGCAGGGCCAAGCTGATCACCAACAGCAGGTCTCGGCGCAGTCCGCGGCGCAGCAGCAGGCGCCATTGCGGAGCAGTCAGAGGCCTTAGCAATTGATACCGCAGGAAATTGAAACGATGGAGCCTGAGGAGCTCGAAGCACTGGCCGTCAAACTTGGGATAGTCGCTGCGGGCTTAATGGAACTCGGCGACCGCATCGCAGGCGAGACGCAGCAGGCCTCGCAAGGCCTGCGTCAGACAGCGGAAGATGCTGCAGCGATTTCGCAGCGGTTGACCGCGCAGGCTCTGGAGCAGTTCCGCCATGCGGCGGCGACCCTGCTCGCCGAGGCGCTTCGTGATCCGGTCCGGCAGGCCGATCTGGCGCTTCGCGGCAGCATCGGCCGGTCGGAGACGGCGGCGGCGCAATTGGAAACACGGCTGCGGACGGTGGGCCGGCTCAATGCGGTCAATGCCTGGAGATCATTTGTCGCCAGTGCAGTAGCGTCGATCGCGATCATCGGCGTGGCGGTCTACGCTGCACAGCAAGCTCATCAGGATCTCATCCGATCTGACTGGGCCGGGCAGATCAATGCGGCCGTGGCGGCTGGCACGCTGGCTCCCTGTGCAAACGGCGCAGGCATCTGCGCGTTCACGAACAACAGATGGGTTACGTTAGCGCGGTAGCAGGTAGCGGCAAAGACTCGTCTAAAGAAGGAAGTCTGGGAGTTGCCATAATAGACTGGCATTTGGACTAACGAGC
>CAXSFF010000160.1:0-6680 GCA_964236035.1 uncultured Acetobacteraceae bacterium | reverse complement strand
GCTGGTTCGCCGCCGTGCTGGCCGTGGACCCGGAGCCGGAAATGCTCGCCGAGGGCGCCCGGCTCGCCGCCGGGTTGCCGGTCACGTTCCGCCAGGGCAGCTCCAATGACCTCTCGCCGGAGTGGGGCCCGGTGCGGCTGGCCACCATCGGGCGGGCGTTCCACTGGATGGACCGGCCGGCGACGGCACGCCGGCTGGACGCGGTCATCGAACCCGGCGGCGCGCTGGCGCTGTTCCGCATCGAGCATCCGGATGTGCCGGAAAACGCCTGGCGCGCGTCATACCAAGGCGTCATCGACACGGCGACGGGGGGCCAGCGCGCGGCGTGGCGGCAGCCGGGATGGCTGAAGAACGAGGCGGTCCTGCTCGACTCGCCGTTCCCCGCCCTGGAACGCATGGGCGTGGTCGAGCGCGTGCAAATCCCGGCGGCCAGCCTGGTGGACCGCGCGCTGTCGATGTCCAACACCACGCGGGCGCGGCTCGGCATCGATGGCGTCGAGCGGCTGCGCGACCAGGTGGCGGCCGTCGTCGCGGCGTGCACGGTGGACGGGATGGTGACTGAAATCCAGGAATCGGTGGCGCTGATCGCCCGCCGCGGCCCGCTTCGTACTTGACCCGCCGGGTGCGGGTGAGCATGTTCCCGCCCTTCGGTGCCGCCGCACCCGCATAACGATCAGAGAGACCGATGGCCAAGTCCAACACCGTCCAGATTCGCCTCGTCTCCACCGCAGACACGGGGTTCTTCTACGTCACCAAGAAGAACGCCCGCTCCGCCACCGGCAAGCTCGAGCTTCGCAAGTACGACCCCGTGGTGCGCAAGCACGTCGCGTTCAAGGAAGCCAAGATCAAGTAGCCAGTCCTTCTTGCAAGTGGGTCAGCGCCGGGCGAACTGCGTGGCGCCGAACAGGGTCTCCTTTTCGGCGTCCGACATCGCCCCCTGCCGCCGGCTGGCTGCCAGCACGGCGACGCCGCGCTCGACCGCCGGACGGGCGGCGATGAGGTCGTGCCAGCGCTCGACCGCCGGGTAGTCCTTCAGGTCGATTTTGCGGCTTTCGGGGTTTCGCACCCACGGGAAGGTGGCGATGTCGGCGATGGAGTACTCGTCGCCCGCCAGCCACTTCGACTGCGACAGCCGCGTCTCCAGCACCCGCAGCAGCCGGGCTACCTCGTTGGTGTAGCGGGTGATCGCGTAGGGCAGCTTCTCCGGCGCGTAGTTGGCGAAATGGTTGTACTGGCCGAACATCGGCCCGATGCCGCCCATCTGGAACATCAGCCATTGCAGGCAGTGGTAGCGCGCGGCGGGCGCCGTCGGCATCAGCCGCCCGGTCTTCTCCGCCAGGTAGATCAGGATCGCGCCTGATTCGAACAGGGTGAAGCGGCCGCCGTTGGCGTCGACGTCGACGATGGCGGGGATGCGGTGGTTGGGGGTGATCGCCAGGAACTCGGGCCTGAACTGCTCGCCGGCGCCGATGTTGACGGGGACCACCTTGTACGGGAGTTCCAGCTCCTCCAGCATGATGTGCACCTTGTGGCCGTTCGGCGTGGGCCAACTCCAGACCTCGATCATCGGCGTGCCTCCCGTGTTGCCGGCGCAGCATGGCGAACGGCGGCGGCGAAGTCACCCGGGAACCTCAGTCATAACTTTCGAAGCGGCCTTGCGGACATAGTCCGCTTCTCGCTGCATCGCCTCATCAACCACCTGCTCAGGGTTGAGACTGCAAAGGTCGTGGAATATGAGGTCGCTTATGTCGGAATGCGGAAACGCCCTCGATACAGGCCGGCACCACTACACGGAGCAACCAGCATGGTTACTTTCTATGACAGAATGCGCGCCGTTCTTGTCGGCTTGGCAATAGCCGCTTGCTGGGCGGGAACGGTCCGTGCCCAGCAGGCGCCTCCCCCGCACAAGACGCCCGAAAGCGAGCTGCTGTCACCCGACGACGTGGCGATGCGCCGCAAGTTGCAGCCCTTCGTGCACTGCCTGAACACCGTGAGCAACGGGATGCCACGCTTGGCTCAGGCTTACCGGCAGGCCTTCGCCGTGCTGAACAAGAACCCGCGTCAAGAGGTCGGCGCCCTGACATACGGGTTCCAGCAGTTCTACACCGCCGGCGTGCTGTTCGCGAAGGATGCGCCGGATGAGTGCGCGGCTGGGCTGGAAAAGGCGTCGGCGATGCCGCCCGCAGACCCCGACCTGGATGCGCTCGCCACCCGCTACGCGGCCGAGCTGCGTCAGATGGACACGGTCGCGCCGAAGGTCGAGACGTACTACAAGGAAAAGAACTATCAGGACGACAAGATGGCGGCGGGCCGGACGATGAACACGGAATACGAGCCGTTGCTGAAGCAGGTTCTTGCCGACACGCACCAGATGTTCGTGGAGGTGCAGAAGCGCACGGACATCATCGACGAACGCCGGGTCGAGGCGATCGCGCAACACGACGGCAAGCATGGGCGCTGGGAAGCCAACGCCTTCATGGTGCAGGCGCGCGTGACGATCCGGACGCTGGACAAGCTGCTGGCCGACAAGGCGCTGAGCAAGGACCAGGTGGTCGCCGCGATCACGCCGCTGGAAGCGCGCTACGAGGAGGCGGACGCCTACTTCAAGGCTCACCCGGAGGAGAACACGGACGACATGAATTTGTGGGACAAGGTGGCCAGTCCAGGGCAAGACTTTGTGACGGCCGCAAAGCAGGTGCGGCGTGACGCAGCGGACGGCAAGCCGGCGGATTTCACGGGTGCCGATATCGAGTGGGCCCGGCACCAGTACGACGGACTGATCGGTTCTGCGAACATCAGCAAGCGGTAGGTGCAGGTGCAGCGGCTGCACTCATCCGCGGCTGGGTGGCTGCTGACCGTCGCGTCAATCGTGACCATCATCGCCAAAGATGCGGCTCCAAATTCCGTTACCAGGTCATCCCCGCGGAAACCGGCGCGCGGCGCTTCTGGCGGGTGCCGGTCGGCCATTCCTTGGTCGGCATGAAGCGCGGCGCCAGGAACTGGTAGGTCTGGGCGAACAGCAGCGCCGTGGCGTCGTCGATCACCTGCGGCGCCGCGTCCCACAGCGTCAGCAACGGGTCCCAGGCGCGCTGGCTGCGGTACAGCCAGTCCCGGTTGAAGCGGATGAAGCGGCGCTGGCTCTCGACGTTGCGCAGCATGTTCATGGTCTCGCCCGTCTGCGCGTCCACGTCCTCGAACCGGGTGCGCAACTGGCGATAGGCGATGGAGATCAGCCGCACCACCTGGCGCACCGTCTCCGTCAGCCCGACGTTGATGCGCCCGCCGCGGCTGAGCGCCGCGCAGCAGCGCCCGGCCTGCTCCACGCGGGTCAGCAGGCGGTCGCGCAGCGCCTCGATGTAGGCAAGCTCCTGCGCCATGTCGTCGATCAGCGCCACCACGTCGGACGCCTGCGCCAGGCCCAGCTCGATGGCGGCGTGGTGGGCGGCGGCGAGCACGTTCTGGTGCAGCGCCAGCTCGTCGCCGACTGCCGCCTCGCCCGCCCCGATGTTGCCGGCGACGAACTGCCGCCGCAGCCGGTCGCCGGCGACGATGCGGTGGCTGGCGCTGGGACGCCAGCTCGCCTCGCCGGTGCGAACCTCGAGCGGCAGCTTGTCGCCGGGTTGCAGGCTGGTGACGAAATCGAGGGAGGTGCCGATCAGCTCGAGCATGCGGCCGTCCGGGGTGTCGTCGGCGATGGCGAACTCCCGCCGCAAGGAGTTCAGCGGGATGAACGCCTCGCGCTCGCCGAGGTGCACGGACATCATGGCGACGCCGTCGGCGGCGGACCGGCGGAACGCAACGTCCCCCAGGGTCGAGAACACCTTGTGCTCGAAGGTGCAGCGTTCGGGGATGGCGGCTTCGGAGTGGGCGTGCATGGCGATGCGCCTCATGGGACTGGGATCAAAATGCGCGACAATGGTTAACAGGTCGTTTGCCGGACGATCACGCCCCGGCGAGCGGTCTTGCGCTGCCGAGGCGAGTGTATCAGCGTCCGCCGCATGCCTGACCCCAGCGTTCTCGCCCGCCCGCCGCACACTTCAGCGCGGGACGAAGCCATTGCCGCCGCCATCCTGAGCCTGGTCGAAGCCCGCGGCGCCGACAGGTCGATCTGCCCCAGCGAGGTCGCCCGCGCCCTCGCCCCGGCGTGGCAATCCTTGATGGGGCCCGTGCGCAAGGCCGCGATCCGGCTGGCCGCGGCGGGCCGCATCGACATCCTGCGCAAGGGCAGGCCGGCGCCGCCCGGCGAGGTCCGCGGCGTCATCCGCCTGCGGCTGCGCCGGGACCCCGCGCCGTGAGGTTCGCCGTCATGCTGCTGGCCATGCTGCTGCCGGGTTGCGGCGAGGGCATCGCGGTGCCGGAGCTGATGGACATGGCCCGCATCGTGCGGCCATCGACGCCGAACACGGCGCTGGCCGCGCCCGCCGGGTTCCTGCCGGCACCCGACATCGTGACGCCGGTGTATGACGTGCCGCCCGCCGCCCTGTATGCCGCGATCCGCCATGTCGCGGCCGAACAGCCCCGCGTCACCCAGCAGATCGCGTTCGACGACCGGTTGCAGGCGCATTTCGTGTCGCGCGTGCTGGTCCTGGGCTTCCCCGACCTGGTCACCGTGCAGGCGCAGCCCGCCGCCGACGCCGGGCGGTCGACGCTGGTGGTATATTCCCGCAGCGTCTACGGCGGCTTCGACTTCGGGGCGAACCGCGCGCGGGTGGCGCGCTGGCTGGCGGCGCTGGACGCAGACCTTGCCCATGGCAATCTTTCAAGCACGGGCGCGCCCTCCTGATGCGCGGCGCGTTCCGGTTCCTGCGCGACGTGTGGTTCCTGGCCTCGCCGTATTTCCGCTCGCAGGAGAAATGGTCGGCGATCGGGCTGGTCGTGCTGATCCTGGCGCTCAACTTCATCCTGGTCGGCCTCAGCGTGGTGCTCAACGTCTGGCAGGGCGCCTTCATCAACGCGCTGCAGGAGAAGCACGCCGAGGAGTTCTTCAACCTGCTGCTGACCTGGCAGCCGAGCGAGGACGGCTTCTTTGGCATCATCCCCGGCTTCACGGGGCTGGCGTTCAGCTACATCTCCATCCAGATCTACACCCGCTACTTCCGCCAGTACCTGCAGATCCGCTGGCGCGCCTGGCTCACCGCGCGCTACCAGGCGGATTGGCTGACCGGGCGCGCGTACTACCGCATCCAGCTGGCGGCGACCAACACGGGGACCGACAACCCCGACCAGCGCATCGCCGAGGACGTGCGGGACTTCGTCGCCAACACGCTGGTGCTGGGCTTCGACTTCATCTCCAACGTCGCCTCCATCTTCAGCTTCCTCAGCATCTTGTGGGCGCTGTCCGGGCCGATCAGCCTTTTGGGCGTGTCGATCCCGGGCTACCTGGTGTGGGTGGCGCTGATCTACGCCATCGTCGGCACGGCGCTGACGCAATGGGTCGGCCATCCGCTGGTCGGCATCAACTTCATGCTGCAACGGCTGGAGGCCAACTTCCGCTTCGCCCTGATCCGCATCCGCGAGAACGCCGAGGGCATCGCCCTGTACCGCGGCGAGGCCGACGAGGGCCGCCACCCGGCCGACCGCTTCGCCGCCATCGTCGCCAACTGGCGGCAGTTCATGACGCGCACCAAGGCGCTGAACGCGCTGATCTACGGCTATGGCCAGATCGCCAGCATCTTCCCCTATATCGTGGTGGCGCCGCGGTATTTCGCTGGGTCGATCACCTTCGGCGTGCTGTCGCGGGTGGCGGGCGCGTTCGGCCAGGTGCAGGAATCGCTGTCCTGGTTCGTCGACAACTACGCCAACCTGGCGGTGTGGAGCGCCACCGTCGACCGCCTGGTCAGCTTCCGCCAGGCCGTCGAGTCGGCGCACGCCGCGGACGGCACGGGCATCGTGGTGCGGCCCGGCGCTGGGCCGTCGTTGGTGGTGCGCGACCTCACGCTCAACGTGCCCGGCGGCGGCGTGCTGCTCGACCACGCGGGGCTGGAGTTGGCACCCGGCAGCTCGACGGTGATCCGGGGGCGCTCGGGGGCTGGCAAGTCAACCTTCTTCCGGGCGCTGGCCGGCATCTGGCCGTTCGGCTCCGGTGTCGTGGAGACGCCGCCGGGCCGGGCGCTGTTCCTGCCGCAGAAGCCGTACATCCCGCTCGGCACCTTGCGCCGCGCGATCAGCTACCCGGCCGAGCCGTTCGCCTACCCGGACGCGCAGGTCGCCGCGGCGCTGACCGACGCCGGGCTGTCGCAGCTGATCCCGGAGCTGGACGTGGAGGAGCCGTGGAGCCAGCGGCTGTCCGGCGGCGAGTCGCAGCGCCTGGCGATCGCGCGGGCGCTGCTGACCCGGCCCGACTGGCTGTTCCTCGACGAGGCCACGGGTGCGCTGGACCCGGACAGCGAGGCGGAGCTGCTGCGGATGGTGCAGGCGCGGCTGCCGGGCACGGCGCTGGTGTCGATCTCGCACCGGCCGGCGGTGCCGGGGTTGCGGGCAGATTTGTTGGAGTTGGGGACGGGAGCGGAGGGGGCGCTTACGCGGGCGGGTGATTGAAGATGTATAGGTGTAAAAGCAGTAGAGTCGGTGATCAGGTTGATGGTTTAGTCATCGAGTGTTGAGCTTAATAACCCGCGTAGGAGATTGATCTAGGGTCAGGACTCATTTGCCGAGCCAGAAGATCACGGTGGCGGCGAGGG
>CAXSFF010000159.1:0-6692 GCA_964236035.1 uncultured Acetobacteraceae bacterium | reverse complement strand
CACCCTCGGCCAGAGAACAAACGCGAAAATAGCCAGTTGGCCGCCGCACCCCCAATCTTGCGACGGTCCCGCTGATCAGCGCCGAAACCTGCTTCTGCCCCACGGTGTAAGGTCTCAGCAGCATCTATATACGATCACAATCCGGTGAAAAAAACGATACGAGTTGTGAACGTTCCGATAAATAATCATTGTCGTTTAGCCGGCTGGCAGAAGAAGCGCGACCAGACGGTCCTAACCTGGATTGAGGGACACGATGAAATTCAAGACCCTGCTCTCATCAGCTGCGGCCTGCTTGTTAATACCAGCTTTCGCGTCTGCGCAGGTTGGCGGGTTGCAACCCGAAAGCCAGCAAGAGTTCCGGCGAACGTTCGGGTTCACGCCCACGCCCACGCCCGTCGCCCCGGGCGTCAACGTGCCCCAGGATGCGTCTCGCGGACAGGCGACGACGCCGGTTCCCGCTTCGGGGTCCCAGGCCAGCGTTCAGCCGCGGCAGGGACTTTCGGCCGCGAGCATCACGGAGTTTCGGCGCGTGTTCGGCCAGAACGTCGTGTCTGGGGCTGTGCAACTGCAGAACCTGGCCACTCCCGCGACTATAAACTCGACATTGCTGAGCGCCATGACGGCTGTCCCGGATGAGCGCAAATACTACATGCTCTGGCACCTGATCTCGGTGGACATCTCCGCAATCGACCACCGAGCGAACTTGGCAGCCAGTCCAACCACTTTTCATGAGCAGTTTGGTCCGGCCCGGACAGCTCGTGCGCTCGCACTTATCCATCAGGCCATGTTCGAGGCGGCCAACGTATTCGAGCACAAGTATGCCTCAACGTTGCCGGGCCTAGGCACCTTGCCGGCGGCGGGTGCCTCTCGCGACGCGGCGATCGTGGAAGCAGCCTACCAGGTCATCGCTTCGCTGTATCCCGGGCTGAACGACTCACCCATGGCCGTTAGCCCTGCCGACGTCTGCACGATTAACGAATTCAGCCTGCTCACGTATTACACCTGTTCGATGCAAGGTATCACTGACCAGGGGCAGCGCGACAACGGTATCGCCATTGGCCGAGCAATCGCCGGCCGGATCATCAGCGACCGTGCCCACGACGGCTCGGAGCGAGCTGAGCCGGTGATCGGCAAGGACTTCGTGCCGCGGCAATCGCCGGGGCGGCCGGACTACGCCTTCACGCAATGGCAGGCTGACCCGGTGTCGCAGTTGCAAACGGCCCTTGGCGGCGGGTGGGGCAACGTGCGTCCGTTCGCCCTGACCTCAGGTTTCCAGTTCCGGCCAACGGAGGCTACCTCCCCCATCACCGTGGTCAGACAACTGGAAGCTGCCACGCCCAACGATCCGAATGCCTATGGGAAGCTGCCGTCGCTCCATGCGGTCGAGCAGTTTGGCAGGGAGTTCCGGCTCGACCCTACCGGACGGTTCAGCGTTCCGCCCCCGGCACAGGATGGATTTTTTCTGGCGCAGTTCTGGGCCTATGACGGCACTGCCAACCTGTGTGCACCAGCCCGGCTCTACAACCAGCTTGCGGCGGCGGCGCTTCAGCAATTGGAAGGCAATCCCGGCAACGGTTACCCCAACCAGATCGACACCCACTCGGTCACGGACATTGCCCGCTTCTATGCACTGATCAACATCGCCATGTCTGATGCCGCAGTGTCGGCATGGGATGCCAAGTACCACTTCCAGTTCCCGCGCCCCGTCACCTATCTGCGGTCGTTAAATGACATCACAACAAAGGCGCCAGCCAGGTGGTTTCCGATCGGCGCGCAGAACACCAACTCCGACCAGCCCTACAACATAACGCCGCCATTCCCGTCCTACCCATCCGGGCACGCGGTGTTCGGTGGTGCGCTGTTCGGGACGCTCCGCCAATTCCTCAAGCCGGGCGTGGCGTTCGATTTCAAGTCCGACGAGTTCAACGGCTTGAACAAGGACGTCTTCAATTACGTCCGCTGTGGGGCCTCCGATCAGCTTACACCGCATGACGGCAAATTCTGCCAAGCCCGCAAGCTCACGCTGGATTGCGCCGAACGCGAGAATGCCGACAGCCGGGTGTGGATGGGCGTACACTGGGTGTTCGATGCGGATGATGGCATCGTCATGGGCAATCACGTGGCCAAGCAAGTCTACCGCACTGCAATGAATCCGCTCGACACGAGCGGGCAGGCGGTTACGCCGGCGTCGCACACCTTCTCGGTCGAGCAAGCAGCGACCCCGGTGCGGGCCACCCTGGTCTGTGCCGGGGTCAATCTGCCGGCCGGGTGGGATGACGTCGATCCAACCAAAGGGTTCGGACCGCTGCCCGTCACAACCGTTGGGCCGCTCTAGCCAGCGATTGCCCGAACGGTCCACGCCGCCGGTTCACCACCCCGGCGGCGTGTCCGAGTTGGAGGGCGCCGGACAGCGGACTCCAAGGTCCGGACCGCAGCGAGGCGGAAAGGCAGGGGGCGGCGCGGAGGAACGCCGCATGAGCCGCTTTCCACCAGGTGCGGCCATAGCCTGGCGATCGGAACCCAAGTGATCCTTGCAATACCGGGACTTCGCTTGGCTGTCCGTCAATCGAACCGACCCTGCTAAGGGCATACGAGCTGAACGTCGCTCGCCAGCCGACGACGCGGCGCCCTATTTTCTTGCCATGATGATGCGCGCTCCGCGCACGGTTGATCTGTTGGCGAATTCGGGAGCCCGTTGGGGCCTCAGCCATCCCCTCATTTTTGACTTGCGCACCTCGTTCTCAGGTAGCCGCGACCTTACCAGGACTTCGGATCAGCCACGTACGAAGCGCAGTCGCACGAACCCACTGTGCCGGTCCAGGAGACGGCGGACTGTAGGCTCATACAATCCACTGATTTCAAATGGAAAAAAATGAGGGGATAGCTGAGCGTTGGGGCTGATAGTGTTGGGCAGTATTCAGCCTGGAGTTTGGCCATGTTGCTTTGCCCGCAGCTGCCGATCCCGCCCGTGCCCGACAACACCGTCCGTGTTGCCCGTGCTGCCCTCCGGAACCGCAACCCCTACCTGATTCTGCGTGACCGGCTCGGCACTTTGTTTACTGATGTCACTTCGCCGACCTCTACCCCAAGCGCGGTCAGCCGGCCTCAGCAACGGCGATGTCAGGCTGGCTTGCAAAGATAACGTAGACCTGCACTGATACGTTACAATAACGGATGAAAGCTGCCGTCTTGTTCCGGAATGGAGATGTTGGGTGTGCTGCACACGGCTAGCGACGAGAGAACCTGTGGTCGCCGGGGTCCAGGCCCGGCCGTCAACGGTATCCCATTGCCGGTTGCCTGATGCCGCGGTTTCGCCCGGACCGGCCTTGCTTCGCACGTGGTGGTTGCTTTTCAGAGGATGATCGGACCATGGCCGTCTCATGCTGCTCGCTCTGCAACGCGCCTGTTAACTGGTCGAAGCGTTGGTGCCCTTCGTGCAAGGGCCCATTGGGCACGGCATGCGCGCGCTGTCAGGCCATTAATCCACCGAACGCCAGGTTCTGCATCTCGTGTGGCCTCAGCCTTCCCCCGCAGGCCGCAGTCCGGGCGCTTGCCAGAAATGCTGGGATTGTCGAGCGGCGCCACATCACGGTGGTCTTTTGCGATCTTGTCGATTCGACTGCGCTTGCAAGCTCGATGGATGCCGAGGACTACACTGAGATCATCCGCACGGTCCTCCGCCGGCTCACGGAGGTAGTCGAGGGATTCGGCGGCTTTGTCGGCCAATACCTGGGCGACGGCATGCTCAATTACTTCGGCTATCCCAGCGCGAACGAGGACGACACCGCGCGCGCGGTGATGGCGGGGCTGGCGATGGTGACGGCCGTAGCCAACATGGCAGCCGTGGGCGAACGGCGACTGCAGGCGCGTGTCGGGATTGCGGCTGGGGACGTGATCATCGGCGATATCGTCGGAATGGGCGGCGCACGGAGCCTGGACCTTGCGGGAGCGCTGCCGAGCCTGGCCGCGCGGCTCCAGGCGGACGCCAAGCCGGGCACCGTTGTGGTGGACGAGGCAGTCTGGTGGATCGTCGAGGACGGGTTCATCTGCCGCAAGCTGGGCGAGCGCAGGTTCAAAGGCTGGAACGCCGCCGTCCCGGTCTGGCAGGTTGTGCGGCCCGTCTCGGTGCGCGGCCTGCGCACGGGCCGGCGTCCGTCGCACTTGGCGCCGCTGGTCGGCCGCACAAACGAATCCGTCCTGCTTACGGACGCGTGGCGGATGGCCTGCGCAGGCAACGGGGGGTGCGTGCTGCTGGTCGGGGACGCAGGCATCGGCAAGTCCCGCCTCCTGGCTGACCTGCTGCACGCGACGGCCAGCGACGATCACGCCAGGATCATCTGCGGCTTCTCTGCGCTGCAGCAGGGTGTCCCGCTGGCGCCCTGCATCCCGGTGATCGAACGTGCGGCCGGCTTCTCCGCAGAAGACTCACCGGAATGCCGGCGGGCGAAGCTGAAGACCGTCGTCGCCGCGCTTCCCGAGCCGGACTTCGAACTGATCGCCGAGCTTCTGGCCGTGCCGTCGCAGACCCAGGCGCAGGCCGCCCAGCTATCCCCAAAGAAGCGGCGGGAGCGCACGATTGCAGCACTCTGCAACGCGATCATCCTGTCATCCCGCAAACAGCCGATGATGGTCGCATTCGAAGATATCCACTGGAGCGACCCGACCTCGGCCGAGTTGCTTGGGAGCTTAGTCCAGAGCATGGCGGGCTGCCCTATCCTGCTGGTGGTGACGGCCCGGCCCGGGACCGACCCGGCATGGTCGACCCACTCCGGCGTAAGTGTTGTCCGGCTCAATGCGCTAAACCCCAGCGAAAGCCTGGAGCTGATCGGCTGGGTCAAAGGTGCAGAAGGCCTGCCGCCTGAAACACTTCGCGACATCGCCAGGCGGTCCGACGGCATTCCCCTTTACCTTGAGGAAGTTACCAAGGCCGCGGTCGAGATATCCGTCAACAACGGCGCGGATCGTACCGGCTTAGGCACGGGAGTGGAACACCAGATGGCTCAGGCGGTTCCTTCCAGCATCCACAGCTCGCTCCTGGCGCGACTGGACCGCTTGGGGGATTTGCGCGGCATAATCGAGATCGCTGCGGCTATCGGACGGGATTTCAGCTTGGAGCTGCTCGCGTGCATTGCCGGAGACCCGCCGGAGACCTTGTGGCCGGCGCTGTCCCGGATGATCGAGTCCGGACTCGTGGTGCCCTGCCTGCCTGATGGACGAAACTTCAAGTTCAAGCACGTCCTGCTGCAGGACACCGCCTATGGGACCGTCACGCGACGCCAGCGGCTTGTCCTTCATGCCAGCATTGTGGACGCGCTTGAAGCGGGCTTCCCCAGCCTGGCCGCTGCCGAGCCGCAGCTGCTGGCCCATCATTGCACAGAGGCCGCGCTCCCGGACAAGGCCGCGGCCTGGTGGCTGCGCGCTGGCATCCAGTCGCTCATGCGGTCTGCGACGACCGAGGCGCTTGCCCAGCTCTCCCGCGGCCTGGCCACCGTGGAGAAGCTTCCCTGGACCAGGGAACGCGAGCAGGCGGCGCTTAACTTGCGGATTGCCTACGCCAAGGCGCTCATCGCAACCCAGGGCTACGCTATGCCGAGCACGGGCGAGGCATTCACGCTGGCGGGGGCGCAATGCGAGCGCCTAGGCCATCCTCCGCAGTTCCTGACAGTGCTGCATGGCAAATGGAGCCACGCGCTGTTCTGTGGCGACATACACTCCGCCAAGCGTCAGGCGGACTGGATCCTGAAGACGGGCGAAGCGCAGCAGGACCCCGGCTGGCTGCTGGTTGGCTGCTATGCCTTGGGCGTAACCAGCTTGCCGCTTGGCGACTTCAATCAGGTCTGCAGGATGATCCGGCGTGGCCTTGGCGAAGCCGCTGCGCAAGGCGGCAAAGCCTATGCCGGGCCAATCGTGCCCGACCCGGCCATCGTCATGCGGACCTACCTGTCCTGGGCGCTCATGTGCATGGGCCAGATGAACGAGGCGCGGCGCGAGTGTGCGACCGCGTTGCATGAGGCGGAGCTGCTCGGCCAGGCCTTCACCTCGTGCTTCGCGCTCTGGCAGGACGCCTACCTGACGCTGACGACGGTTTCGGTGGAGGAAGGGCTTCCGCGCCTTGAGGCGCTGCACCGGCTGGCGGCCGACCATGGCAACTCGTTCTACGAGGCGGTCTCGACGTTCTTCTGCGGCTGGTCCTACGCCATGCTGGGACGTGAGGGTGAGGGGCTGGCCCTCATGCGCGCGGGCCGGGAGGCTCAGCTCCTGTCACAAACCCGCCTGTATGCGCCCAGCTACATGCGCATGGAGGCGGAGGTGCTTGGCTTCGCCGGCCGACTCGACGAGGCGCGCGCGCTTCTCCACGACGCCGACGGGATGCGCAAGGAGATGGGCGCCGATTGGGATGCGCCCGAGTTCATGCGGACAGAGGCGCAGCTCCTGTGGGCGTCCGGGCAGGCCGGCGACGCGGAAGCGGCCTTCCAGGGCGCCATCGCGCTCGCGTCCAGCAGGTCGGCCCGGCAGTTCGAGCTGCGTGCGGCCCTTGCCTACGCCGAGCGCCTTGCCGCCAGCGGCCGCGCCGGCGAAGCCGCGCACCAGCTTGCACCTATCTGCGCCGCGCTCGACGGATCGGGGCAATGCAGTGATCTTACGAGGGCGCACGAGCTACTGGGAAATGTAATGCCGGGGCGTGCCGATCC
>CAXSFF010000158.1:0-6697 GCA_964236035.1 uncultured Acetobacteraceae bacterium | reverse complement strand
GCACGCGCGACGCCTGGCCGGACCCCGTCGGCGACGACCATCTGGAACCGCTGGAGCGCGGGGTCGGCCGCATCACCGCCCGCGCCGCCGAACCGGGCAACGGCATCGAAATCTTTCAGAACGGCGACGAGGCGTATCCGCAGATGCTCGCCGCCATCGAGGGCGCGCGCGCCAGCGTCGGGCTGTCGAGCTACATCATGCGCGACGACCAGACCGGGTCGCGCTTCATCGTGGCGCTGGCGGCGGCGCATCGCCGCGGCGTCGCCGTCGCCGTGATCATCGACGGCATCGGCGGCGGCTGGCTTCGTTCCGGCGCCTACCGTCACCTGCGGCGCCAGGGGGTGCCGGCCGGGCGGTTCATGCACTCGCCGCTGCCGTGGCGCATGCCGTTCCTCAACCTGCGCACCCACAAGAAGGTCCTGGTGGTGGACGGCAGCATCGGCTTCACCGGCGGCATGAACATCTCCGACGACAACGTCATGGCGATGAAGCCGCGCGAGCCGGTGCAGGACACGCATTTCCGCCTGCGCGGCCCCGTGGTGGCGCAACTGACGGACGCCTTCGCGCTCGACTGGTCGTTCGTCATGGGCGAGGACCTCGATGGCGAGGCCTGGTTCCCGGACCTGCGGCGCGATGGCTCCGCGACCGCGCGCGTGATCACCTCGGGACCGGACGAGGACATCGAGAAGGTCGAGTTCTCCATCCTGCAGGCGGTTGCCTGCGCCCGCACCAGCATCAACCTGATGACGCCGTATTTCCTGCCGGACGAGCGCCTGATCACCGCGCTGTCGCTCGCCGCCCTGCGCGGGGTGACGGTGGGGATCGTGCTGCCGCAGGTGAGCGACCATCCCATGGTGGACTGGGCGACCCCCGCCAACATCGGCCCGCTGCTGCGGGACGGCGCGCAGATCTGGACCTGCCCGCCGCCGTTCCGGCATTCCAAGATGATGGTGGTGGACGGCGAATGGTCGCTGGTCGGCAGCAGCAACTGGGACCTGCGCAGCCTGCGGCTCAATTTTGAGCTGTGCGTCGAGGTGTATGACCGCGAGTTCGCCGACAGGCTCGAGGCGGTGATGGCGAAGTGCCGCGGCGGCGCCCTGACCCAGGATGCCATCGACAGCCGCAGCTTGCCGGCCCGCCTACGCGATGCGGCTGTCCGTCTGTTGCTGCCTTATCTCTGAGGCATGTAGCTTCTCCACATGCGCGTGCACGTCCAGGTGCATCATGATCGGCTTGTGGTCGGAGCCGCCGCGCGGCAGCACGGCGGCCTCCGTGCAGGCCAGGCCGCGCACCAGGCAGCGGTCCAGCCGCAGCGGCAGGAAATCCGCCGACAGGTGGGTGTAGCGGCGCGGCCCGGCGTCACGGAACCCCGGCAGCATCACCGGGCCGACCAGGTTGTAGTCGCCGATGATGGCGGCGCAGTGCGGCAGATGGGTGGCGATGCGCCGCAGCTGCCGCCGGTTGAGCAGCTGGCCATGCGACAAGTGCACGTTGGCCACGGTGAACGGCCCGAGGTTCAGGATCTGGCAGACCCGGTCCACCAGGATGCCGCGCGGCAGGTGCAGCGACAGGCTGCGGTTGTCCGGCAGCTTCGGCATCCACATCGCCAACCCGTGCACGCGCCCAGGCAGCGGCACCCGCACATAGGCGCCGCCGATCCGGTGCGGCAAGGCGTCCATGGCAAGGGTCGCCTCCTGCATCAGCATGAGGTCGGGTTGCTCCTGCTCGATCAGGCTGACGACGTCGTTCAGCGTGGCCCCCGTGAGGCGCAGCAGGTTCCAGCTCAGCAGCTTCATGGCGGTGTTCAGCCGCCCCGGGTCACGGCCAGGGCATTGGCGCCCAGGTTGATGACCGCCGCGGTACCGGGTCGCCACATCCGTCTCAGCCTGCTTGCCACGCCGTGTTCGTCCCGGGTTGTCGCGCGCGACGCTAGGCGAGGGTCGCCAGACCGTCAAACGCAGCGTCCACCGGCTTTATGGACCATTGGAGTTTACTCGATGTTAACGTCGCACGGGCATGCTGGCAGGGCAAAGAGGCTCACCGCATGTCTGCATCCGTCCAAACACCGCCTGCGCCAAGCCAGAAGGACCGCTTCCTGGGGTTCGCCTTCGCCGCATCCGATCTGCTGGTGGAGGTGCGGTCCGACGGCGTGATCAGCTTCGCGGCTGGCGCCTTCAACGCGCGCTTCGGCATCAGGCCGGAGGCGGTGATCGGCCGTCATCTCCGCTCGCTGTTCTGCGCCGGCGACCATGCCACGCTGGACCTGGCCGTCACCACCACCGCCCTGCGCGGCCGGCTGGCGCCGCTGATCCTGCGGCTGTCCGACTGCGACAGCACGCTGATGGTGGTGTCCGGCCTGGCGCTGCCGACTGCCCAGGGCAACCTCTGCTTCACGCTGGGCCGGCTGCCGACGCTGCCAGCCCCGGACGCGGCGGTTGAACGCACCGACTTCGCCCGGCTTGCGGAAACCCAGGCCCGCAGCGATGACGGCGGCGCGATGGGCCTGCTGGAGGTGGCGAACTGGACCGCGACCCGGGCGGCGCTGCCGGCGGAGGCGCAACGCGTCCTGCAGGCCGAGATCACGGAGGTGCTGGCCCGGCTCGGCGGCCCCGGAGCAATCGCAGGAGAGATCGCCGATGGACGTTTTGGCGTGCTGAGCCAGCAACCCCCGGACATGCGGGTGCTGGCGCAGGCCCTGGAGACGGTGTTGCGCGGCCACGCCGGCACCGTCCGGACGCAGGTGCAGTCCGCCGAGCTGGCGCTCGAGCGCGGCGGCCTGACGGGGGCGCAGGCGGCGCGGGCGCTGCGGTTCGCCCTCACCCGCTTCGCCAGCGGCGGCACGGAGGCGACCAACGCCGCCGGCTTCCGCGACGGCCTGGCCGACTTCATCGCCAGCGCCGAGCTGCGCGCCCGCACGGTGCGCGCCTCGATCGCCGAGGGGCGCTTCCGCCTCGCCTTCCAGCCCGTGGTCAACTTGGTCACGCGCGAGGTGCACCACTACGAAGCCCTGCTGCGCCCGATCTTCACGCCCGGCAGCGTCATCCAGAACACCCAGGATTTCGTCACCTTCGCCGAAGCCGTCGGCCTGTCGGAGGAACTGGACTGGGCCGTCATGCAGCAGGTCGCCGTCGCCCTCGAAGAATGCCCCACCGCCTCGATCGCCGTGAACGTGTCCGGACTGTCCATGCAAAGCCCGCGCTTCCGGGAGCGCATGCTCGAACTGCTGGGGAAGTCGGGCAGCACCAGCGGCGTCAACGGACGCCTGCTGGTCGAGCTGACGGAAACGGCGGACATCGAGGACACCGCCAACGCCGCCGCCAGCATCGAGGGACTGCGGGCGGCGAAGGTGCCGGTCTGCCTGGATGATTTCGGCGCCGGAGCGGCGGCGTTCCGATACCTGCGCGAGTTCCGGGTCGATTACGTCAAGCTCGACGGCGCCTACGTCCGCGGGGCGCTGCACAACGCGCGGGAGCATGGGTTTGTGCTGTCGATGGTGGATTTGGCGAACTTCGTCGGCGCCAAGGTCATCGCCGAAACGATCGAGACCGAGCCGGAGGCCGAGCTGATGCGCGAGATCGGCGTCGAATACGGCCAAGGCTGGCTGTTCGGCCGCCCCGGCGCCCTGCCCTCCTCCCGCCCAAGCTGACGCCCTGCTCCTCCTCCCCTTGCGGGAGGAGGCCGGGAGGAGGGGGTGCCGCGCGCGACACCTCGCCGCAGTTTCCTGCATCATTTTGCCAATGGCATCACACCCGCGCCAGCCGGCTCGCCGCACGGCCAGCCGCCCGCACGCCGCTGAGATAGGCGCCTCCGACCGTCCCCGCCAAGCCGTCGGTGCAGGCCGCCTCGCCGGCAAACAGCAGCATGCCATCCCCCAGCGGCTGCCCCAGCACTGCCCGCGCGCCGGCCTGGCCAGGCCGGGCATAGGCATACGATCCGCGCGTCAGCGGGTCGCTGGCCCAGCGCGTGACCACGGCGCCCGGCGCGAACGCGGCGTCGGCGCGGCCGCCGAACAGGGCGCGCAACTGGGAGCGCGCGAAATCCTCCGCGGCGCCGCGATGGTCCAGCGCCGCGGCAGCGGACCCGCCCATGAAGCCGATCACGTGGTCCTGCCCGTGCGGCCAGGCGATGAAGGTCATCGCCGGGTCGTCGATGGCGGCGACGAACTGGTCGATGCCGCAGGACTCCGGCAGGCCCATCCGGTCGGGTCCGGCCGCCCGCAGCGCGACCTTGTTGAGCAGCCCCATTGGCAAGCCGTCGATCGCTTCCTGCACCGGCAAAGGCAGCGCGGGGGTGAAGCCGATCGCGCCCGAGGCCAGCACGCCGGTCGACACGGTGACGATGCAGCAGCTTGCCCGCAGGGTGCCGCGAGGCGTTGCGATCCGCACGCCATCCCCGGCCCAGTCGATGGCGGTGACGGGCGTGTCAAGCTCGACAGGGCCGGCCGCGGGCGCGAGCTGGCGCTGGACGAAGCCGCCGAGGCCGCCGGCGACCTCAAGGTTGCTGCCGGCCAGCAAGTTGGCGTGCCAGTCGCGCAGGCTGAGTCCGCCGGCGTCCGCAGCGGCGATGATGGACGCCTCCCAGTTCACCACGGTGGCCATCCACGGCTGCTCCGAGGCGGCGACCGCGGCGGCGAGGCTCAGGTCCGGACCGGCCAGCCGGCTGGCCGTGAGATGCTCGAACTCCTGCTCGGCAGCCGCGTAGGCGCGGGCGTCGGCCGGCGAGGCCACGGCAGCGCCACGCATGGTCAGCCGCGTCCGCACCCGCTCCGAGTCGATCAGCCGCTCGCCTGCGCCGCGCGCCAGGTCGGCAAGCGGGTTGCGTTCCGCCGCATGCAGCCAGGAAGCGCCCGCATCGAATGGAGCCGCACCAAGCATTGGCGGACATAGCGTGTGCGCACGGCCACCTGTCCGCGGCCCCGCTTCAAGGACGCGGCAGGCGATGCCCGCCTTGCGCAATGCGCCAGCCGCCGCAAGCCCGGCGACGCCGGCGCCGACCACCACGACCAAGGCTTCCCTGTCTGACACGCTCTGTCTTCCTTCAACTTCCTCGCCGGGGAGGCGCCTGAGGCAGTGCTGGATTGGTTCGAGCGCTTCTTCTAGCGTGCCGGGCGGAGGCGAAGCCATGTCATCAAGCCTAGTGTTGCGCCGGGATGCCGGCGGCGTCGCCACCCTGACGCTGAACCGCCCCGACGCCCGCAACGCCTTGTCGATGGCGTTGATGCAGCGGCTGCTGGCCGAGTTCGACGCCATCGAGGCCGACGAAGGCGTGCGCGTCGCCGTGATAGGCGGCGCCGGGCCAGCGTTCTGCGCCGGCCACGACCTGCGCGAGCTGCGGGCGGCGGACACGCCTTCCCACGAGGCGCTGTTCGCCACGTGCTCGCGCCTGATGCTGCGGATCACGACGCTGCGCTGCCCGGTGATCGCCCGGGTGCACGGCGTCGCCACGGCGGCCGGGTGCCAACTGGTGGCGACCTGCGACCTTGCGGTGGCCGCGGCGACGGCGCGGTTCGCCACGCCCGGCGTCGACATCGGGCTGTTCTGCTCCACGCCGATGGTGGCGCTGACGCGGGCGGTGGGGCGCAAGGCGGCGATGGGCATGCTGCTGACGGGCGACATGGTCGATGCCGCCGAGGCGCTGCGGCTGGGCCTGGTCAACCGCGTGGCGCCGGATGCGGAGCTGGACGAGGCCGTGACCAAGCTGGCCGCCTCGATCGCCGGCAAGAGCCGCCGCACCGTGGCAATCGGCAAGCGGGCATTCTACCGCCAGTGCGAGATGGGGCTGGAGGACGCCTACGCCTTCACCGCCGGGGTGATGGTGCGCAACATGGCGACGCCCGACGCCGCCGAGGGCATCGACGCGTTCCTGGCCAGGCGGCCCCCAGTCTGGCCGGATGGATGATCGCCGGCCCGGAGGCGGACCTGCCGCAGCGGTAGCCGGGCGTTCCCGCATGACCAGGCCGCTGGACCTCAACCTGCTGGCGGTGTTCGACGCCGTCATGCAGGAACGCAGCCGCTCGCGATCAACCACCAGGGCCAGTTCCCCTCCGTCACCCTCAGCTTCAACCTGCAGCCGGGCGTGTCGATCGGCGAGGCGGTGACGGCCGTGGACCGGGAGATGGCGAGCCTGCACGCCCCGGCGTCGCTGGTGACGAGCTTCCAGGGCAGCGCGCAGGCGTTCCAAAGCTTGCTCAGCAGCACGCCCGTCCTGATCGTGGCGGCGCTGTTCGCCGTCTACCTGATCCTGGGCATGCTGTACGAGAGCATGATCCACCCGCTGACCATCCTGTCGACGCTGCCGGCCGCCGGGCTGGGGGCGCTGGCGACGCTGATGCTGTTCGGGATGAACCTCGACGTCATCGGGATCATCGGCATCATCCTGCTGATCGGCATCGTCAAGAAGAACGGCATCATGCTGGTCGACTTCGCCATCCACGCCGAGCGGGAGCGCGGGCTGTCGACAGAGGACGCGATCCACGAGGCCTGCCTGCTGCGGTTCCGGCCGATCCTGATGACCACGCTGTGTGCCATGCTGGGCGGCGTGCCGCTGATGCTGGGCACGGGCACGGGCACGGAGCTGCGGCAGCCGCTCGGTTACGCGATGGTGGGCGGGCTGCTGGTGTCGCAGGTGCTGACGCTGTTCACCACGCCCGTGGTCTACATCTACATGGACAAGCTCGGCAGCCTGCTGCGCCGCCATC
>CAXSFF010000157.1:0-6725 GCA_964236035.1 uncultured Acetobacteraceae bacterium | reverse complement strand
TTCGATCGGCGTGCCGGACAAGCACCGGCGATGGCTGGTCTGCAACTGGCACACGGCGCGGGTGGCCTTCGCCTCCGGGCTCTTGATCGCCTGCGCCTCGTCCAGCACGACGACGTGCCAGCGGCGCTCGCGCATCGCCTCGATGTCGCGCGCCAGCACGGTGTAGGTGGTGACCACGACGTGCACGCCGTCCAGCTGCTCGCGCAGCTCGTGGCGGCCCTGGCCGTGCAGCACCTGGACGGTCATGTGGGGGGCGAACTTGCCCATCTCGGCAACCCAGTTGGTGATCAGGCTGGTGGGTACCACGATCAGCGCCGGGTCGAGCAGGCGGCCGGCGGCGTGCTCGATGGCGATGTGGGCGATGGTCTGCGCGGTCTTGCCGAGGCCCATCTCGTCGGCCAGGAAGCCGCTCAGCCCCAGCGAGCGCAGGTGCTGCAGCCAGTCGATGCCGTGCTGCTGGTACGGGCGCAGGCTGGCGGCGAACTCGGACGGCACGGGGGTGGAGGGGATGTCCGGCGTGGCGCGGAACCGCTCGACGCTGGCCTGGATCGACTCCGCGTCCTGCCAGCGGGTGGTCAGCAGGTCCTCCAGCTCCAGCACGGCGACGGCCTCGCCGACCGGCAGCAGCAGGGCGCCGCCGTCCGCGGTCTGCCCGGCCGCCTCGATCAGGTCGCCCATGATCGACAGCAGCCGGCGGATGCGCTCGGCCGGCAGCCGCACCACGCGGCCGTCGTCCAGGCTGGTGATGAGGTCGTCACCCTCGATCTGCGCGCTGTCGACGCCGCCGCGCTCCAATAGCCGGGTCAGGATGGGCAGCAGCGGCACTCGCTTGCCGTCGATCTCGATGCCCAGCTCCAGCGAGAAGCTGCCGGCCTCGCCGTCCGCCACGGTGGCGTCGAGCAAGCCGCCGGCCTGGGCGAAACGCGGGCCGAACCCGGCGTCCGTCTCGCAGCGCCAGCCCAGCGACAGCAGCGCCGGCACCCGCTGGGTAAGGAAGCGGTGCCACTGCTCGGACGCCTCGCGGTCGCGGAACACGGACACCCGGCGGCCCTTGGCGGAGCGCGGGTCCGACACGCGCATCTGCACGAAGCCGTCGTCCTGCAACGCCGCCAACGCCTTCGCCTCGCCCGCCACGTCGCGCCGCACGAAGGTGATGCCGCCTGCCCCGGCGATGCGGACGAACTGACGTTCGTCGTCGCCCTCGGCGATGCTGCCGCCGTAGTCGAAATCCAGCGACAGCGTGTTGATCGGCACTACCCGGCCCAGCTCGTCGGGGCCTTGCAGCTTGCGCATCCGGATCACGGGGGTGAAGGCGCGCTCGACGATGACGCGCTCGCTGCTGAGCGCCTCCAGGGTCGGGGCGGAGCCGCGCAGCCGCTTCGGCTTCACCGCCGCGACGAGCTTCGGTGCCGGCTTCGCCTCCGCCTCGCGCATGCGCACGCGGCCGACCTCGCCGGTGGTGGCGTCGACGTACCACAGCCCGGCGCTGCCGATCAGCACGGCGGACTTGGCGGGCAGATCGGGCTGCGCGTCGGCGTCGAACACCCGTTCCTCGCCGGCGGCCAGAGCGCGCCCCGTGGCGGCCCAGCGACCGATGCCGGACTTCACCAGCGGCGCCAGCACGCCCATCAGTAGCGCGGGAGAGATGCCGGTGCGCGCGGAGTCGCCACGGCCCATGGCGCGGGCAACCGTGCGCGCCACCTCGCCGGCGGACGGGTCCATGGCGATCTTGGCGGGGGTGGTGGCCTGGCTGCGGCCGGTGCGCTCGCCGACCAGGCTGGCGGACACGAAGCAGGCGTACGGCGGCTCGCCGGGGTCGAGGTCGAACACCAGCCGGCGCTTCTCCTCGTCCGGCTTGGCGGCCAGCGTGTCGATGAAGCTCTTCTGTTCCGCCCGGCGCAGCGCGGGATAGCGGTCGAGCGCCGCCAGCAGCGTCGCCGCCACGTGCACGCAGCCGGGATGGCGGCAGGTGCAGGCGGAGTCGAACACCACCCGGCGTCCATTCTGCGTCGGGGTGATCGTCACCTTGCGCTTGAGGCCCTGGTCCAGCACCTGCCCCGTGATGGTGTCGCCAGCCAGGGTCGCCTCGGCGGCGCCGACCAGCACCAGGGTGCGCCCGCGCCGCACGACCTTCTCGTCGGCGACGCGGCCGATGTCGTCCATGCTGAATGTCGTGGGCATCAGGAACGCGCGACCGAGCCGAACCGGCACATCATCGAGGTTGTCACTTTCACGCCGAGAAACCGTCGGCTGGCCCGCTGAACTTCGTGAAGTGAACTTCGTGAAGTGCTGGCTCCATCGGGCCAGTGTCTTATCGACAGCGGCCGGAAATGGCAACCAAGCGGATCGCGCTAGAACACGAAAGCGGACGCCCGCTCGAAGCCCGGCAGCGTGGGCGTGCCGCAATCGAACGCCTGCCGCGCGCGCAGCGGCCGGCCGGAGATGGTGGTGACGGGTTCCGCCAGCACAGCGTGCCCCAGGGCGCTGCGGCCGTTGCCGCCGCCGATCTCGGCGATGACCGTCACCAGCCGGCCGCCATCGGCGACCTGCGCCGCGAACGCCGCCGGAATTTCGCTGACGGCGCCCTCGATCATGACCAAATCCCAGGGGCTGCCCTGTGCCAATCCCTCCGCCAACGGCCCGGCGACCAGGTGGACCGAGGGGGCGAACGCCGACAGCACCCGGGCGGCGATGGTGCGCAACTCGCCATCAGACTCGAGCGCGGTGACGGCGGCGCCGCAGGCGGTCAGCAGCGCCGCGCCGTAGCCGGTGCCGGCGCCGATCACCAGCGCGCGGTCGCCGGGCCGCGCCTGCGCCAGCTGCACCAGGCGGGCGATGACCATCGGCTCCATCAGCACGCGGCCGCGGCCGAGCGGCAACGGGCGGTCGACATAGGCGAGTGCCGCCAGTTCGGGCGGGACGAACGCCTCGCGCGGCAAGGAGCGCATGGCGTCGAGCAAACGGGGGTCGGTGACCTTGTTGGGACGCACCTGGCTGTCGACCATGTTGTTGCGCGCGGCTGCGGTGGCGGGATCGTTGATCAGGTCCATGCGCGGTTATAGGGGCGTGGCGCGGCCCCGGGCAACCGGCCCTGAATCAAGCGCCTGCTGCGCTTGCCGCCGCTTCCTGGCAGGATCGGAGCGCACACCAGGGGGGAGACGGCCATGACGCCGGCGGACGACACCATCACCGGGTTCCACGCCCACGTCTACTACCGCGACGCCGCCGAGCGGGAGCGCGCCGCGACGCTGCGGGAGGCGCTGGCGGCCCGCTTCACCGTGATCATGGGCCGTTGGCGCGACGATCCGGTCGGGCCGCACCCGGTCGCGATGTACCAGGCGGCGTTCTCGGCCGAGACCTTCGCCACCCTGATGCCTTGGCTGATGCTGCACCGGGACGGATTGACGATACTGGTGCATCCGGAGACCGGCCGCCCGCGCGCCGACCATCTGTCGCACGCCGCCTGGCTTGGCGCGGTGCTGCCGCTGGACGGGTCGGTGCTGCCGGAGCGGGAATAGGCTACTCCGCAGCCACGGCGACGCGGCCGCGGTCCAGCGAGGCGATGGCCTCCGCCACCGTCTGCACGTCGCCGAAGGTCGCGTAGAACCCGGCCAGCGAGGCGTGGTGCTCGGCGTCGCTGAACGTCGCCGTGGCGTCGCTGATCATCAGCGTCTTGAAGTTCAGCATCATGGCGTCGCGCGCCGTGCTCTCGCAGCAGACGTTGGTGGCGGTGCCGGCGATCAGCACGGTGTCGATGCCGCGGGCGCGCAGGTGCGCCTCGATGCCGCTGGAGCCCTGGATGAAGGCGCTGTAGCGCTTCTTTACCATCTGCACGTCGCCGGGTTCGACGGTGAGAGCGGGCCACAGCGCATGACCTGGGTGCGCCTCGTCCATGGTGGCGTAGCGGCGCGCGGCGCGCTCGGGGGTCAGCAGGGTCTCGTGCAGCGTCGACCAGCTCTCGCGGGTGTCGTTGGTGCTGTTCTTGATCCAGGCGACGTGGCCGCCGCGGGTCCGCAGCGCCGCTGCCAGGGCGTTGATGGCGGGCACCACCTCGCGCGCCATGGCGACCTCGCCTTGGTAGTCCGGGCTGACGAAGTAGTTCTGCATGTCGATCACCAGCAGCGCGGCGCGCGCCGGGTCGATGGCGTCGTAGGGATGCACGCGGCCGCTGCGGGCGGCGACGCGGTCCTGCAGGATTTGCGGCAGGGTGAAGCTGTGCATGCGGACGGGCTCCCCGTGGTGCCGGGGCATCTTTCCCGGATCGCCGGCATGGGTCAACGGCTGCCGGCGAATCGCGAGACGGGTAGCCGCGCGGTGCGGTTGGCCCACATGATGCGGCATGCCGATCATCCCGCGAATGCCGCCTTCGACCGTCCCGATGCGCCGGACCTGGCCGTTCGCCTTCCTGGCCGCGCTGGTGCTCGCGGGCGAGTTGCTGGCCGCCATCGCCGCCCGCGCGCTGCCCGCCGGCCTGGCGCAATGGGCGGCGTACGGCGTGCCGGCGCTGGTGCTGGCGGCGCTGGGGGCGCTGGCGCCGGACCAACGCACCAGGCCGACCGAGCAGGCCGCCGCCGAGCTGGCGACCGTGCGTCTGGAACTGGCTAAACGGCTGGAATGGCAGCGCCGCCTGCGCCACGACCTGCGCGGCGTGCTGTCGCCGGCGCTGCTGACCGCCGACCGCCTGCTGACCAACGCGGACCCGAAGGTGCAGCGGGCGGGCGACATGATGGTGCAGGCGGTGGAGCGCGCGGCGGCGCTGCTGGCCCAGCCGGACGATTGATGCGCTCGGAGCCATTCAGCTCGCCGGCATCGGCTCCCTGTCCGCAAGCGTGCCGGCGTCTGGCGCGCCATGGGCCCGGGCCGCCGCGCCGCCGAGCATCGAGAGGTGCGGCACGGGCACCAGAACCTCGATCTCCGGCTGCAGGTGCAGGTAGCTTGGGTTGAACTGCGCCGCCTGCTGCAGCCGCGGGAAGTCGAGGATGGTGAGCAGGCGCGACTCCAGGCGCAGCAGGTTGTCCGCCCGCAGCGCCTGCAACGAGCGGTTGGTGTGGACCAGGCTGAGGCCCAGCAGGTCGGCAAGGTCGGACTGGCTCAGCGGCACCACGCACTGCAGGCCGCTGGCCAGGCCGACGCATTCGCTGCGGACGAACAGCTCGCACAGCAGATGCGCCAGCCGCTCCCGCGCCGAGCGGCGGCCGAGGTTGGTGATGCGCTCGTGCAGGATGGCGTTGTTGACCAACGTCGAGCGCCAGAGCGCGTCGGCGATGGCGGGGTGCTGCTCGATCAGCGTCAGCAGGCTGCTTGGCGACGCCTCGGCGAAGGTCACTTCGGTCAGGGCGCAGATGTTGTAGGCGGAGTGCGCGGGCACCGACATGTGGGCCGAGTACTCGTCGCCGGGCAGCAGCAGCGCCATGATCTGCCGGCGGCCGTCGTTCAGCATGGCGTACTGGCAGGCGTAGCCCTGGGTGATGAAGCGGATGCCGGCCGGGCGGTCGCCGTCGCGCATCAGGTCGCGATGCGCGCTGACGGTGCGCTGCACGGCGCTGATCCGCAGCAGGGCGGCGCGGTCCGCCTCGCCGAGCGCCTTGAAGCGCTCCAACTTGGTGATGATCGGCGACCGGGTGCGCGGCAGTTCGCGCTCGACGGAGCCTTTAGCGCGATCCAGCGACTCGCTCATGGCAGCAGCCAGGGTGCGGCGCCGGCGAGAAGCTCACCAGCATTGGCGACTCTAACTTTTTCCAATCAAGGCTCCCATACGGCAGGTCGTTTAGCGAATGATCAAGCAGCCTTATAAGAGGAAATTTGATCTGACCATGGGTATTTAGCCGCATAAACAGTACGTCAGAATACCGTGCCAGCAAGGTTGCAGCCGGTTCATGCCGATTTCGCAAGGATCGCCGCCGCGATGCGGTCAGTCCTCGCGGCTGTCCTTGAACTCCACGTCGCGGTGCACGTGCACGCTCATCAGGATGCCGAAGCCGAGCATGACGGTCAGCATCGCCGAGCCGCCATACGACACCAGCGGCAGCGGCACGCCGCCGACGGGGATGGCGCCCATCACCATGGCGACGTTGACGAACACGTACAGGAAGAAGTTGGTGGCGATGCCGAGGCCGACCAGGCGGCCGAACTGGTGGCGGCAGCGCAGGGCGATCGCCATGCCGCCCAGCACGATCAGCGTCAGCAGCCCCAGCAGCGCCAGGCAGCCGACGAAGCCGAACTCCTCCGCCAGCATGGTGAAGATGAAGTCGGTCTGCTTCTCCGGCAGGAAGTTCAGGTGCGCCTGGGTGCCCTGCAGGAAGCCCTTGCCCCACAGGCCGCCGGAGCCGAGCGCGATCTTGGACTGGATGATGTTGTAGCCGGCGCCCAGCGGGTCGCCCTCCGGGTTGAGGAAGGTGTCGATGCGGGCGCGCTGGTAGTCGTGCAGGTAGCCGTAGCCGATGCGGGCGGCGAACGGCACCGGCAGCACCACCAGGGCGAGCTTCCACCAGCGCACCCCGGCGGCCAGGAACACGGAGCCGCCGACCAGGGCCGTGATCACGGCGGTGCCGAGGTTGGGCTCCTTCAGGATCAGCCCGACGGGGACCAGCACGGCGACGGCGGGCGGCACCAGGAACAGCGGGTTGCCCATGCGCTCCCAGCTCGCCTTGTGGAACCAGGAGGCCAGCGCCATCACCAGGGCGATCTTCATCAGTTCGGACGGCTGCAACTGGATGCCGGCGATG
>CAXSFF010000156.1:0-6733 GCA_964236035.1 uncultured Acetobacteraceae bacterium | reverse complement strand
AGCGCCCGCGGGTAGGTGTAGCGGACCAGCGCGCCGTTGACGCTCATGATGCCGGCCGCGCCGAAGCCCTGCAGCACGCGCGCGAGGGTCAGGCCGGTCAGCGTGCTCGAGACGGAGCAGGCCAGCGACGCCAGGGTGAACACGGCCAGGCCCACCATGTAGACCCGGCGGTAGCCGTGGATCTCGCCCAGGGAGGCGAGCGGCAGCAGCGAGATCGTCAACGCCAACTGATAGGCGTTGATCACCCAGATCGAGGCCGAGGGCGACGTGTGCAGGTCGACGGCGATGGTCGGCAGCGCGATGTTGGCGATGGCGCTGTCCATCACCGCCATGCCGACCGCCAGCGCGATGGTGAGGACGGCCCAGCGGCGTTGGGCGGTCGGCAAGCCGTCCGGCGTGGCGTCCAAGGGCATGACGAGCGTTTACGACCGGCTTGCCGCCGTGAGAAGCCTGCATGGCGCCCGCGCCGGCGATAAGTTCGCCAGTCTTGCGTCAACTGGCCGGGCAGGCCTCGGGGCCGTCGCCTGCCGCCCGCAGCAGGCCGCCGACCCGTTCGGACACGGCGGCGGCGGCGGCGGCGTTGAGGTGGGCGGCATCGTACCACGCCGCATGGCTCGCCAGCAGGTCGTTGACGGTGAGCATCGCGTGGCCGGCATAGGGCGCCAGGTCATGCGGCGCAGCGTCCTGCCCGTACCCCGGCAGGTACAGGTAGACGAGCCGCACGTGGCGGGCGGCGGCCAGCGCCTCGATCCGATGCAGGTAGTACAGCGGCGCGGCGTATTCGAGCCCCGCCATCGGCAGCGGCAGCATGTTGTAGCGCTTGCCCGCACGGTCCGCCGCCGCGTCGCGGTCGAGCGCCGCCGGGTCCTCGTGGCTGGCGCGCAACCCGGTGAACGCCTGGCCATGCACCCGCACCATCCGCGTGTTGTCCGGGTCGGGGCCGTCGTAATGGGCCGGGTCGAACCGCGCCCGCAGACCGAACGCCGCCGGCAGCAGCGTCTTGACGCCCAGCAACAGGCGGTCGATCGGCAGCAGGGCAAGGTCGGTGAAATAGCGCAGGTTGATCAGGATCGGCGCCTGCACGATGTCGCGCCAGCCTGCGACCGTGAAGAACGCGGGGTGCGACAGCCGCGTCTCGTTCTCGACCACCTCGACCACCAGCGTGCCGACCGTGCGGTGCTCCAGCAGCTCGCGCGCGATGATCCAGTGCAGGTTGCGGCCGTAGGCGGGGATCGCCAGGTTGGCGACGTGCGCGCAGCCGCCCATCGCCGCCGCGACCGCCTCGCCGTCGATGCCGTTCATGGTGTGGGAGGTGCCGATGAAGGCGACGTCGATCGGGGTGGGGTCGAAATGGATGCGCTCGTAGATCCAGCCGAGCCGGGCGAACGCCTCGCTGCGCATGGCCTGCCATTGAATGTACGGGTCGGACGGGATCAGCGACAGCAGCGCCAGGGTCACGGCGGCGGTGAGGCCGCCGATGCCGAACAGGCGGGCCGGGCTCAAAAGTTGAAGTACAGGAACACGCCGGGATTGGGCAGCCGGCCGAAGCACAGCGCCGCCGTGACGCCCAGCGCGGCGGCGGTGATGCCGGGTGGCAGCCGCCAACGCGGGGCCGGGCACAACGGCGTCGCCACGTCGGGCGAGTAGCCGGCGAGGGCGAGCGTGTTGGGAGCCATGAACGCGATGCCGGCCGCCGCCAGGATCAGCCCGGCCGCGATCACCGCGCCATCATCGGCTGGCGCGCCGCGGGTCAGGCCCGCCATCGCCGCCAGCATCGCCATCGCAGCGGAGGCGGAGGCGGCGCGGAAGAACACCCAGCCCACCGTCACCACCAGGAACGTCAGCGCCCAGGCGGCGAAACGCGCCGCCGGGCGGGCCGCCGTGCCGAACCCGGCGCGCCACAGGTGGTTGATGATCAGGCAGCCGCCATGCAGCGCGCCCCAGATCACGAACGTCCACCCGGCGCCGTGCCATAGCCCGCCCAGCACCATGGTAAGCATCAGGTTGACGTGCCGCCGCAGCCACCCCTGACGGTTGCCGCCGAGCGGGATGTACAGGTAGTTGCGCAGGAAGCGGCTCAGCGTGATGTGCCAGCGCCGCCAGAACTCGATGATGCTGGCCGCCTGGTACGGCGAGGCGAAGTTGACGGGGAACCGGATGCCGAACAGCAGCCCGAGCCCGATTGCCATGTCGGAATAGCCGGAGAAGTCGAAATAGAGCTGGAACGTGTACGCCAGCGCTCCAGCCCACGCATCGGCCGCGCCCAGCGCGTCGCCGTGCCCGGCGGCGGCGAACACGGGGTCGGCGACGGTCGCCAGGGTGTCGGCCAGCAGCGTCTTCTTGGCCAGGCCGAGGATCAGGATGCTGACGCCCGTCAGCACGAAGCCGCCGTCGAAGCGGCCACGGCCGGCGTGGGCGAACTGCGGCAGCATCTCCGTGTGGTGGGTGATCGGCCCGGCGATCAGGTGCGGGAAGAACAGGATGAACAGGGCGTAGTCGAGCAAGCTGCCCGCCGGGGCCTCGCCGCGGTGGGTCTCGGTCAGGTAGGCGACCTGCTGGAAGGTGAAGAAGCTGATCGCCAGCGGCAGGATCACCGCCTGGGCGAAGAACGACCGGGCGAAGAAGGACTGGCCGAACAGCGCGGCGACGTTGGCGGAGAAGAACGTCGCATACTTGAAGTAGCCGAGCAGCCCGAGGTTGAACACGATGCCGGCGCAGAACAACGGCCGCGCGATGGCCCGGCGCGCGTGCATGGCGGCGCCGATCGCGTAGTTCACCCCGACGGACGCCAGCACCAGCGGCAGGAAATGCAGCCCCGACCAGGCGTAGAACAGCAGCGAGCTGGCCACCAGGACGAGCTTGGCCGCCACCGCCCAATCCCGCGTCCGGCACAGGTGATACCCCGCCAGCGTCACCGGCAGCAGCCCGAACAGGAACGCGAACGACGAGAAGATCATGGCGTGCTAGGCAATTTCCTGTGCAAAGCCGATGCGGCTTCACAATTGCTAGGTTACACGCACACGGCAATCGCGCCATCATGCCGCATGCGTTGCGCAATCGTCCTCCTGACTTTGCTGGCGTCGGTCTCCCCCGGGTGGGCCGACGAGACGCCGCTGCGGGCGACCTACGCCGGCTATTCGCACGGCCTGAACATCCTCAACCTCGACACGGCGATGACGCTGGGGGCGGCGGACTACCGGCTGCAGATCACCTACCGCCTGAGTGGCATGGTCGGCGCGTTGGTGCATGGCGACGGCGCGACGGTGGTGGACGGGCGCTTCGCCGGCAGCCGCGCCCTGCCGCGCGAGCTGTTCAGCACGGGGCACCTCCGCGGCACCGCCCGCGTCACCCAGATCGACTGGGTCGACGGCTCGCCCAGGATCACCCAGATGGTGCCCGCCGTCGAAACCGAGCGCGACCCCGTGCCGCCCGCCGAGCAGGCGCACACCATCGACACGCTCAGCGCGATGGCGGCGTTGATGCGGCAGGTGACGGACACCGGCCGCTGCGACGGCGCGATGCGCACCTTCGACGGCCACCGCCTGTCCGAGATCGCCGCCCACACTATAGGCCCCGAGACCCTGGAGCCGACCGGCCGCTCCTCGTTCCAGGGCACGGCGCTGCGCTGCGACTTCGACGGGCGGCAGCTCGGCGGCTTCCTGCGCGACGAGGACCAGGAGGCCGTGCGCAGGCCGCAGCACGGCTCCGCCTGGTTCGCTCGCCTGCGGCCGGGTCAGCCGATGATCCCCGTGCGCATCGTGTTCTCCACCCGGCTGTTCGGGGACGCGACGCTGTACATCAACGTGGCGTCGTAAGGCGGCTTTGACATAAGGCATTGAAATCCGGTAGCGGACGGTGATGGAAGCCACCGCCGTCCTGCTTGCCGCCGGGTTGGGCACCCGGATGAAATCGACGCTGGCCAAGGCGCTGCACCCCGTCGCCGGCCGGCCGATGCTGCGCTACCTGCTCGACAGCTGCGCTCCCGTGTTCGACCGCTGCGTGGTGGTCCTGGGCCCTGGCATGGACGCCGTGGCGGCGGAGGCGGCGCCCAACCCCGTGGTGGTCCAGCATGAGCGGCTCGGCACTGCGCACGCGGCGTTGCAGGCGCAGCCGCAGTTCGGCGCCGGCGACGTGGCCGTGCTGTATGCCGACAACCCCCTGATCCGGACGGACACGCTGCGCCGCCTGCTGGTCGCGCGGGCGGAGGCGGACCTGGTGCTGCTGGCGATGCGGCCGGCCGACCCTGGGCGCTACGGCCGGGTCATCGTGCAGGACGGCACGGTGCAGAAGGTGGTCGAGTGGGCCGACGCGGACGCCGGCGAGCGGGCGGTCGGGCTGTGCAACGCCGGCGTGCTGTGCGCCGCCGCCGCCGATTTCACCCGCTGGCTGCGGCAGGTGGGCGCGGGCAACGCCAAGGGCGAGTACTACCTGACCGACGTGGTGGCGATCGCCCGGGCGGAGGGTGCGCGCGTGGTGGCGATCAAGGCGTCCGAGGACGAGCTGCGCGGCGTCAACTCGCGCGCCGAGCTGGCGGCAGCCGAGCGGACCGTGCAGGGCTGGCTGCGGGACGCGGCGATGGCCGGTGGCGCCACGCTGACGGCGCCGGAGACGGTGTTCCTCTCCGCCGACACCAGCCTGGCGTCCGACGTGTCGGTCGGCCCCAACGTGGTGTTCGGACCCGGCGTGACCGTGGCGGAGGGCGCGCAAATCCGGGCGTTCAGTCATCTCGAGGGTTGCAGCGTCGGGCCGGGCGCCATCATCGGGCCGTTCGCGCGGCTGCGGCCCGGTACCGTCGTCGGCGCGGGCGCGCATGTCGGGAATTTCGTCGAGCTGAAGGCCGCCATCCTTGGCGACGGCGCCAAAGCCAACCATCTCAGCTACTTGGGCGATGCGCAGGTCGGCGCGCGCACCAACATCGGCGCCGGCACGATAACGATTAATTATGACGGCTATGAGAAACATACCACGGTCATCGGCACGGCCGCCTTCATCGGGTCGAATTCCTCCCTGATCGCACCCTTGCGGATCGGCGACGGTGCCTTCGTCGTGGCTGGCAGCACGGTGACGCAGGACGTGCCGGACGACGCCATGGCTTTCGGCCGTGCGCGGCAGACCAACAAGGCCGGGCTCGCCGCGGCGTACCGGGCCAGGCAGGCGAAACGAAAGGACGGGCGCTGATGTGCGGGATCGTTGGGGTGCTGGGATCGCGGGCCGCTGCGCCGTTGCTGCTCGACGCGCTGCAACGGCTGGAATACCGCGGCTACGACAGCGCCGGCATCGCCACCCTCGCCAACGGCCACATCGAGCGGCGGCGCGCCCCCGGCAAGCTGGTCAATCTGGCCGCCACCCTGGACCGGCTGCCGATGTCCGGCACCACGGGCGTCGGCCACACCCGCTGGGCCACGCACGGCGCGCCGACCGAGACCAACGCCCACCCGCACGGCACCAGCCGCGTGTCCGTGGTGCACAACGGCATCATCGAGAACCACGCCGAGTTGCGCACCGAGCTGGAGTCGCACGGCCAGCTGTTCGAGACGGAGACCGACACGGAGACCATCGCCCAGCTGGTCGACTGGCACCTGCAATCCGGCATGGGCCCCGTCGAGGCCGCCGCCGCCGCGTTCACCCGGCTGGAGGGCGCCTACGCCATCGCGATGGTGTTCGCCGGCCACCATGACCTGATGATCGGCGCCCAGCACGGCGCGCCGCTGGCGGTGGGGTTCGGCGAGGACGAGATGTTCCTCGGCTCCGACAGCCTGGCGCTGGCGCCCCTGACGCAGCGGATCGCCTTCCTGCTCGACGGCGATTGGGTGGTGCTGAACCGCGACAGCGCGCGGTTCTACGACGCCGGCGGCCAGTCGGTGGAGCGAGCGGTGCGCCGCACCGTCCACACGGGCGCGTCGATCGGCAAGGACGGCTTCCGCTACTTCATGGAAAAGGAGCTGCACGAGCACCCGGCGACCATCGGCCAGGCGCTGCAGCGGGTGATCGAACCCTCGGCGCGCGCTATCGTGCTGCCGCCGCTGCCGTTCGACCTGGCGCGCATTCCCCGCATCACGGTGACGGCGTGCGGCAGCGCGTACTACGCCGGGCTGGTGGCGCGGCATTGGCTGGAGGCGGAGGCCCGCATCCCCTGCGACGCCGACGTGGCCAGCGAGCTGCGCTACCGGGAGCCGCCGCTGGACGCTGGCGGGCTGGCGCTATTGGTGAGCCAGTCGGGCGAGACCGCCGACACGTTGGCCGCCATGCGGTCGCTGCGCCGCGCGGGCCAGCACGTGCTTAGCGTGTTGAACGTGGCGGAGAGCACCATGGCGCGCGAGAGCGATGCCGTGCTGGAGACGCTGGCCGGGCCGGAGATCGGCGTCGCCAGCACCAAGGCGTTCACCGCGCAACTGACCGTGCTGGCGTGCTTCGCCATCGCCGCCGGCCGCGCCCGGGGCACCATCAACGCGGCGCGGGAGGCGGCGCTGGTGGACGCGCTGCTGGACGTGCCCGGGCGCGCGGTGGAGGCGCTGGCGATCGACCTGTCGGCGGTGGCAGCGCGGGTCGCGCAGGCGCGGGACGTGCTGTACCTGGCGCGCGGCGCGTGTTTCCCGATCGCGATGGAGGGTGCGCTGAAGCTGAAGGAGATCACCTACATCCACGCCGAGGGCTACGCCGCCGGCGAGATGAAGCACGGCCCGATCGCGCTGATCGACAAGGACGTGCCGATCGTGGCGATCGCGCCCAGCGG
>CAXSFF010000155.1:0-6772 GCA_964236035.1 uncultured Acetobacteraceae bacterium | reverse complement strand
CCTCTTTCCGAACGGACACTAAGGTTTTCCGACGGGTATGTCGCCATTTTCTTATTTTCTGCTAGCCTCTAAATACGTATCTGCAACGCCGTCGTCATCCCGCGCTGCTTCACGGTCACTGGGGCAGCATCTTCCACCTGCATTTCTCTCCCGCTTAGATCACCACATTGGTTAGCATCGCGCCGACAGCCGCGAAATGGTCGCCTTGTTGACGTTGTAGCTGTCTGCCAGATCTTGCAACGTTGCCCCGTCCTGCCGCCGCTCGCGCAGTTCCTGCTCAGCGAATTTGGCTGGCGGACGGCCTATGTGGCGCTCGGGGTGCTGACTTTCGTCGTCACGCTGCCCGCGGCCCTGGTCGCCACGCGCAACGCAGCCGGTTCAGTCCGCCGCTTCGCCGCCCCGCTGCGGATCGGGCCTATGCTGTTCACGCGCGCCTATGTCCTGATGGCCCTGATCTTCGTGCTGCCGCAACTCACCACGCTCGACTCCGCGCCGCTCGCGAACACGCTGTGCGAACTGCTGGCCGCCTCGATCCGCCCTGCGCTCGCAAGCTCCGCAGCCGACAGCATCGCGGCCACGATCCGGCAACGGGCGACGGCTGAAATCGATGCCAGGCTGCGAGACCCGGCGCTCTCGGTCGAACAGATCCACCGCGCGGTCGGCGTGTCGCGCAGCCGCCTGTACGAAGCGCTCGAGCCGTTCGGCGGCGTGTCGGCGGTCATTCAGGAGCGTCGCCTGCGTGCGTCACGGATTGCGCTGCAGCAGCCGGCGAACATTGGCGAGGTGGCGCGAACACTGGGCTTTACCAGCTCCTCGCACTTCAGCGCCGCGTTCCGGCGCCGCTTCGGCTGCAGGCCGCGCGACGTGATGCTTTCAGGCGCCGGCGTCGCCCCGCTCAACGCTCTCGCCGACACCGAAGGCGAGACCCCCTGGGTGGATTGGATACGCACCCTCTGGGATTGATCGGTCGAGAAGCTTTGTCATGCGTGTCCACGGAATTATGCAGGCGTCCATATTCATACGGCCTGTATCCGGCCGCATTGACAGTGCTCGGCTGGAACTGGCTTGTTCGGCGCATGTGACGGCTCGGGCTTGGGCGCTCGCGCAGCGTTGCAGGAGGTCGTATGATTGAAGAGAGCTTGGACATCAGTGTCCCAGTCGTGCGCGATTCTTTGCCGAAGATCGGTTGCACGGGAAGAGCGGCCTGACGACGCGAAAGGCCGGCGGCCTTACCTCGTGCCCGGAACGGGACGCCATCCAAGCAAAATGGACAGGGCCCGAGGGTATGAGACGCCTTGGCCGCTCAGCGGCGGCCGGGTGGGATGGCGTAGGGCCAGCCTTGCCGCTCCCTTTCACGCAACCTCACGAACCGGAAGCTCCGATCAGCGACGGGATCACCTTTCATTTTGGCCGATTCAACTTGTCACCTGCGCGGCGTGCGCTGTCGTGCGACGGCCAACCGCTTGCACTCGGCGGCCGCGCCTTGGACATCCTGGCCTTCTTAGTTGCGCACGCCGGCAAGGTGGTCAGCAAGGAACGGCTCATGGCCGAGGTTTGGGCCTCCTACGCGGTCGAGCCGAACAACCTCACCGTCCAGATGTCGATGCTGCGCCGGGTGCTGGGCCATGATGAGTAAGGCCGGTTCTTCATCCAGACGTTACCCCGTCGCGGATACATGTTTGCCGCCCCCGTCGACCGCGGCGATATCGAGCGACCAGCGCCGCGGCCTCCCGTGTCGGCTCCTGCCACTTCATTCGTCGGACGGGGCCAGGAACTTGCCGCATTGGGGACGCTGCTGCAAACCCACCGGCTTTTAACTGTGGTGGGGATAGGTGGCGTCGGCAAAACGCGCCTGGTGCAGCAATTCGCCGCCGGGACTGCGGGGGCCGAGACTGCGGGGGATGGATGCGACTTCACGTGGACCGAGGTGCTGCAGTGCGACCTGGCGTCCGTCGCCGACCCGGCTTGCATCGTCGACGCGGTCGCCGCGTCCCTGGCGGGATCGGGCTTGCCCACGTCCGAGGCGGCGGTCGTCGCGCCGCTGCGGGCAGCCCGAGTGCTTCTCGTGCTGGACAACGCGGAGCAACTCGTCAAGGCAGCCGGGCAACTCCTGCGCCATCTGCTCGCGGAGTGCCCAGCCCTCACCATCCTCGTGACCAGTCGTGTAAGCCTGGGCGTTCCCGGGGAGGCGGTGCTGCGCCTGTCGCCGTTGCAGGTACCCGATGTCACTGCCACGTTGACGGCGGAGGCGGCGCTGACGTTCGAAGCGGTAAGGTTGTTCGCCGATCGCGCGGCGGTTCAGGGTTCCGGTTTCCGGCTGGACGATGGCACGGCGCCGTTGGTCGCTGAAATTTGCAAACGGCTGGACGGGCTTCCCCTGGCCATCGAGATGGTCGTGCCGCGATTGCAGATCCTCGCCCTGCAGCAAATCCTCGAACGCCTGCGCCAGCGCTTCCACATGCTGTCCGCCCAGGGGCGCGAGCCGCGCCAAAGGTCTTTGCGGGCCATGTTCGACTGGAGCTGGAAGTTGCTGCAGCCCCTGGAGCGGCAGCTGCTTCGGTACATGGCGGCATTCGCGGGCAGCGCTTCACTGTCAGCGTTGGTCGAGTTAGGGGCTGCCGAAGGTCTGTCCCAGTGGGACGTGCTGGATGGGCTGACGCGCCTTGTCGAGCTGTCTCTAGCAATTGCGCAGCCGGGTGGCCCGGAGCCGCGTTACCGGCTGCTCGAATCAACTCGCTTCTATGCGCTGGAGGGACTGCATCCGCGGGAGGAGCACGAGCCACGCAGCCGGCACGCCACCGTGACATGACCATCTGGTTGGCCCGCCACGGTGCGGAGGGGACCTGCGCACTGCCTGGACCGGGCATTCAGCCCGGATGCCGCTTCAAACACCCTTTGATGCCCAAGCAAAGCTTTGACTGGGTCATGGCTGGCGGGATGCGCCTTAGCAAGTTTTAGCAAGTTTTAGCAAGTTTTAGCAAGTTTTGTGGAGCAATACAGAGAATTGCTCGCTAAGTTCAAGTCTTCAGGCAGTGAAAACAAGTCATCGATGCCCGACGACAGAATTCCTGATATACGGAACTCATTATGAAGAAGACCCTTGTTCGTCTCGACTCCCTGAAGCACATCATTCCGTTCCTGATGTTCTGAGCTAGTCTACGAGGTCTGGAAGATCGGTCGTCCTGGCCGATTTCCAGACCTACTCCATCGAGAGGTCGGCAATGGCGGTGATGCCCTTCGGAACTTGGATCAACCGGACTTGGATCGATCTCTCACAGCCCAGCCAGCCCGGCTACCTCATGCCCCACGGCGTCGCGCTGGCGCTTCGAAGCCTTCGCCATGGCATCGATCTGCCGCGGTTCAGCAGCCTGCTGATGCCGGGCTTCCGCGCCACGCTCGTGGCGGCTGGCGCGCGCTCCGGCGTGAAGGTGGCGCTCCGGCGTCCCGCGGAGGTGCCCAAGGCGGAACGCTCCGCCAACTGGCAAGACCTGTGCGATTTGACGGCGGCGGCATCGTCCCTGCCATTACCCACGTTGGACCGCTTGCTGTGGTTGCTGCATCGCCTCTGCCTGCATCCCGCCATTGCGTCGCTCGCCAAGGACATCGACATCGATCCGGCCCGCAGCACCGAAGAGGCATGGATCGCCTACACCATCGGCCTGGCGGACTATGCTCTTGCCCAGGAGGCTGGCCGGGGCGATCTCGCTGCTGTCTTTGCCCCCATGCTGGGCCGCCTTCCGCACGGCTCGTTGCCCGCAGCGCATGCAAGCTATCAGGTGGCGGTCTGGCATGCGAAGTACCGGCCGGACCTCTCATTGCTTGGACCCGCGCTGGACGTGCATCGCGGTCTGGTCGAGGCGGCCTGCGAGCGCCAGCCGCCAGTCGAGTCCCAGCGCCTGCGTAGCCGCTTCCACCGGGTGTTCGCTTTCCTGCCGCAGGCACAGGGGGACTTGTCGGGCATGGTGGCGGAACTCGAAGCCGCAGAAGCCTACGCCCGCAGCGTGCCCCGCGACACCGACGCGGATGGGTTCGTTGCCGACAAGATACTCTGGCCGCTGATGGAAACCCGGATACGGGAAGCGGAATTACTTGACGATGCAGCTTTGACGGAGCGCCGGGCACGTGACCTCGTGGCGTTCACGCCGGGCCAAGTCTACGCCTACCTGCATCTAGGCAAGGCCCTGGCCGACAACTCCAAGTTCGAGGAAGCGGCATCGGTGTATCGGCAGGCAGTCCGCCTGGGGCCGCCTTGCTCCGAGATCGCGTTGTTCAACCTCGGCCAGTGCCTGGAATTCCTTGGCGACAGCGATGCCGCCTGCGACTGCTACGTCGAGCTGCTGGACCTTGACCCGTTGGCGATTTCCGCAGCGGAACGCCTGCACAGCCTTGCCGCGCCGGACGGTGTCTACTCGGTTTGGGCGGCCGAGCATTTGGACGCTCTGCAGCAACAACGGATGGTCCTGGCCGCCGCGGCATGAATGAGCGCGGATGCCGGGAGAACCGAGGCGGCCCCGATAGCCTGGCTTCGTTTGCCGAGCCCCGTGATGGCGGCCAGTGCGACGCTTGTTAGCAGCGTCCGAGATGGTGGGGACCATGGGGAAGTGTGGGGTGCCCGCGACGGGGCGGCAGGGCTGACCATAGTAAGCCGACCTGGCCCCCGGACGCGCGAAGCAGCCTGGAACCTGCCGCCGACACGAACGCGACGCCACCAGTCCGGATGCGGCCAGGGTCGTGCAAGTCAAGGTGTGGCTGCTTCGGGATCAGCCCGATGGCGTGGCGGCGCGTGCTGGCGCCGGGCGCCTGCACGTTGCGCGAGCTGCACGGCGTGATCCAGGTCGCGGCGGGCTGGGAGGCATCAACCTGGCCTGGTCATAAGTAATCGTGCCGGCCGGGCTGAACCGCTTTGCCGGCACGCCTTCTCCCAGGCAGGCCCGGATTACCGTAATGGCGTCGCTCATACCTCCGGCTCCACGGGCACGCCAGCCAAGAAGCTTGCAACACCCTTGCGGGTCGGCATGGTGTGCCAGGCAACCTCACCGGCTCGGCATTGCATCGCCCAGCGTCTCCACTGGTGGACGTATTCGAAATGATCGTCCGCGGTGGGCAGCGAAGCGAGCCAATGGAACGAATCTGCCTTGGAGAACATCTGATGGGGCGCGACCAGGGTTTCGCGGTCTTCAAGCAGCTTGCTCGGCGCGTCGATGGAGCGGTACGCAGGATCGCCCAGCCCTGGGACGTGAGCAACCGGGATGGTCAGATACACGACTTCGCCTTACGCGCCTGCGAGCCTTTGTGCCAGGATCGGGGCAAGCCTTTGCCTGCCGAAACGGCTTCGACTGCATCAAGTCCGATGCTTGGGGTGAACAGGTGTTCAATATCGGGCATGCTTCTGGCCTCTCGAAAGAGGCGCGCTCGAAAACAGGCGGTTAGTCGGTTAGAAGAACACTGTTCATCGCAGAATGTAGTCACCTCATCCGGCCGCTGTGTTTCAGCGCGCCGGGCTGTTGCTGTTCAGGGCAGCGTCCAGGCAGGCTTGCAGGCGAGCGGAGGCTACGTAGTTACGGCTCCTCAGGCGTATCGTCAGTTTTTCATCCGCCAGCACGGGAAAGGGGCGCGGCGGCAGGCTGCTGTCGCCAAGTTGGATCGCCTCTCGCGCGATGTGGCGTTCATCTCGGGGCTTATGGCGCAGCGGGTGCCGTTCGTGGTGGCGGAGCTTGGGCCCCATGCTGATCCCCTCATGCTTCACCTCCATGCCGCCATAACGGAGCAGGAGCGGCGCATGATCTCCGCTCGTACTTCGGCTGCACTTAAAGCGGCAAAGGCCCGCGGCGTCACGTTGGGCAACCCCAGGCTGGCGGAAGTGCGGGATGCTGGCAGGGCGGTCCGCACTGCGGCAGCCGATCAGCGCGCGGCGCTGATCCTTCCCATCATTGAGAGTATTAAGGCGATGGGCGTGATGACGCTCCGAGGCATTGCCAAGGCGCTGAATGCCAGGGGAATCACCACCGTGAAGGGGGCGGAGTGGACCGCGATGGCGGTGTCACGGGTGCTAGATAGACAATCCGGCTCGCAACCGAGCTAATTGCCGGTAGGCAATGACCAGATTACCAGGGAACGAGATGATGGTCTGTCCGTCTGCTTGCGTAGGGCTGGGTTTGATCGCAGCCGTGGCGATTGTGGCTCTACGGCCAGCCTTCGCCCAGAACCCGGTCAGCGGCCCGCCTACAGACCGGGCCTATCAGGGTTCGATCCACTTGCCTGATTTCACCGGGCGGGATCGGAATTACGCAAGCTACAGAACCCGGATCCGCGAAGGGATGGCAACGGGGGCCGACTTCGCAGGGCATTACGCCGTAATTGAGGTCGGATGCGGCGCTGATTGCCGCTTCGCGTTCATTGGTGACGTGTCTACAGGCAAAGTCTATGACTTTCCCTATGGGGGAGAAGAATACTCACGAATGCAGCTCATCTACTCGGTTAAAGATGTAACCCTGAAGGTGGTTTGGAAGGCTAAAGGGCAATGCTATCGTGAGCTGCTAAACTGGAATGATGATTCTTTCAGGTCGATTGGTCAAGTTCATTTAGGCTTAAGCGATATTTGTGATGCCCTGTAGTTATATTCTAAGTGATTATACTTTTGGTGGCATGGCTTGATATAAGACTGTAGTGTTATTGCCTATTTCTGCTAAGTCGGCGTACTAGTCTCTCGCGATCTGTCTTGCTGCGAAGATAGTTGCGATAGACAGCAGGGCCAAGGGACGATCCATTCAGG
>CAXSFF010000154.1:0-6772 GCA_964236035.1 uncultured Acetobacteraceae bacterium | reverse complement strand
ACGTCCATCGTGTCATGTGCGGGTGGGCGCCGTGGAAGGTCGAGCGACTTCGCCAACAGTGTCCGACCATTTGACAGAGTGATACAGCTCACTCAAACGATCATGCCGCCGCCATCGACGGCTAAAATCTGCCCCGTCACATAGCTGTTGGACATGAGATAGACATACGCCTTTGCGGCTTCTGCTGGTTCAGCAGCGCGGGGGACTGGTAGGGGCGCTACCATCGACTGGAGCATAGCTTCTGGCATCTTCTTCACCTGGTCGGTGAGGATGAGTCCTGGACAGACGGCGTTGACCCGCACCGGGGCGAGATCCATCGCAAGCCCACGTGTCAGGTGTTCGACCGCGCCTCCGATGGCGGTTGCGATCAACGTGCCTTTCCTTGGCCGATGCGTGAGCATACCGCTTGTCAGTGTGATCGAGCCATTCTGGGCGATCGTACGGCAGCCATGCTTGGCTGCCGCCAGAGCACCCCAGAACCGTACTGTTAAGGATTCGCGCGCCTGCGCCAGGTCAAGGTCTCGGGTGGAACCGAACATCGATCCACCCCAGTCGCCTGCCGTTATCGCCAGGTGATCGAACGCGCCAATTTCTTCGAAGAAGCTGGCAACGCTGGCCTCGTCGCGTAGATCGACAGTATGACCGGCCGCACCGTCAAGGCGTTCGGCGGCCGTGGTGACGTTCGCCGCATTACTCGAACCGATGACGATAGAGGCACCCAGCTCGTGAGCGAGTTCGGCAATGGCGAAGCCGATCCCGGTTGCGCCCCCTATGACGACCACGCGCTTGCCATTCAGTGCCATTGCTGTGTTGGCCATCACTTTGCCCCTGCAATCGCGGACTTGGCTCCGAATGCAGGCGTCATTTTCCCCATCTGCTTCAGCATGAAGCCAGGAGCAACCCGGCTCATCACCTCCAGCACGTTGGCAAGGCCCGGGCGGATTTCGAGCTTGCCCGCTTCGATGCCGGCAATGGCCTTTTTGGCAAACACGGCCACGTCCATGCCCTTCGGCACCTTCATCTCTTTTGCGAACTCCTCACTTCTGAACAGCGGCGTCTCGACGCCGGGCGGGATCAACTCCACCACGGTGACGCCGGTGTTCTTCATCTGCACACGCAAGGACTCGGTGAAGGAGTGAAGGGCGGCCTTCGCGGCGCTGTACACCGGAGATATTGGGAAAGGTATAAGGGCGCTTCCTGACGACACGTTGATAAGCAGCGCATCCTTGCGGGTCTTGAGATGTGGCATGAACCGCTGGACCATGCGGACCGGTCCGCTGAAGCAGACCTCTATCTCCCGCGTGATGTCCTCGATCTCCTGGTCTTGGTTGAATTTTTGCACACGCATGATCCCGGCGTTGTTCACGAGAGTGTCGAGTGCCGGGAACTGCGCTAATACGCTGTCGCGCAGCTCAACGATCGCAGCGGGATCGCCAACGTCGCTTTGGAAGGTGTGTAGGCCGGGGAGCGCCCGCTTGGCGCGTTCGAGTTTGTCCTCACTTCTGCCGGTTATGATGACGGTGTTGCGGCGATTATGATCAAGGAGCTGCTTCGTCAGCTCAAAGCCCATGCCGCTGGTTCCGCCGGTTATCAGAATAGTCCTGTCCTGAAGTTTCATTCGTGCTCTCTATTGTTGTGAATTTCTGCACCAACGGCAAGAACTGCTTCACTGGTGCTAGCATTATGCCGATCAGAACCGACGCATTGCCGTTATATGTTCACGAATCGAAGTAACTCTTCGAGCGTTCAAGTTCGGCAAGAAGTCCGGGCTGCGACGCCTTCCATCCAAGTCGTTCCTGCGTAAGTTTGCTGGATACAGGACAGTGTATTTGGGAAAATCGCACAAACCAGCCAAAGTGGTCGGCTGCTTCTTCGGGTGATTTGGAGACCACAGGGACGCTTAGGCGCTTGCCGATGACCTCGGCGATGTCGCGGAACGCAATCCCTTCCTCGTCTACCGCGTGATACCGAGCCCCGGCGCTACCCTTTTCAAGCGCAAGGCCAAATAGGCAAGCTGCATCGAGCACATGCACCGCGGTCCACTGGTTGGCTCCATCGCCCACATAGGCAGACACGCCCTTGTCGCGAGCGATCTGGATAAGAGTTGGAACGAAGCCATGATCGCCTTCACCGTGCACGGATGGGGACAGGCGTACCAGCGACACGCGCACGCCTTGCTCCGCCAACAAGAGTGCAGCCTGCTCTGTAACGACCCTGGGGAAATCGTCCGGGGTGAAGATCGACACGTCCTCTTCCGTCGCGACGCGGCCAAGCGTAACCAGCGCGGTTCCTGAAGTGATGAGCAAGGGTCGGTTCGACCCTGTGAGCGCGGAACCGAGTGCCTCGATCGCGTGACGTTCTATCTCGCAAACCTCCTTGAATCGCGAGAAGTCGTGGATGAATGCGGTGTGGATCACGCCATCGGCGGAGGCGACGCCATTGCGTAGGCTGTCCAGATCCTCAAGGTCACCCCGATGCGCTTCGGCGCCGGCAGCGATGAGCGCTTCGGCCGCCGAATCCGAGCGGGCCAGTCCAAGCACCTGGTGACCTGCTTGAAGAAGCTGCTGGACGACAGCAGAGCCGACAAACCCTGTAGCGCCGGTAACGAAGACGCGCATGTTCTGGCCCCTTTGAGAATGCGAACGGATTGTCTCGACTGACGTGGGGCCTTGCTTTAAGGTAGTAAAGTAGGAAAATTTAACCATTATAAATGCTAACAGGTTCAGCATGGCCGTACCCACGGATGATAATCTACTCGGGGTCTATCTAAGGGACCGTCGCGCGAGGCTCGATGCAGCGGCCCTCGGTATCCCTCCGTCTCGCCGGCGCACGCCCGGCCTCCGGCGAGAGGAAGTGGCGCAGCGCGCGAATGTCAGCACGACCTGGTACACGTGGCTGGAGCAAGGGAGAGGAGGCGCGCCGTCACCTGACGTGCTCGACCGGCTTGCCCGGGCGCTGGCTCTGACGGCCGGTGATCGCGAACATCTCTACCTGCTCGCACAACGCAGGCCGCCTGAAGTTCGTTATGAGGCGGCGGAGCGCATCAACCCACGGCTGCAACACGTGCTGGACGCGCTGGAGTTCTGCCCAGCCTTTGTGAAAAACAACATTTGGGACATCGTGGCCTGGAACCGTGCCGCCTCGGCCGTACTGACCGACTATGGCGCGATCCCGCCCGAGCGGCGCAACGGGCTTCGCCTCCTCTTTACTGATCCTCGGATGCGGGACGCCTACCCCGATTGGGAGGTCAACGCGCGCTTCGTGGTGGCGGTGTTCAGGGCTGACATCGCGAGAGCCGGAGCTTCAAAACGCGCCGAACGGTTGGTTGCCGACCTCTGCCGCGTCAGCCCTGAATTTGAAGCAATGTGGCATGACAACGACGTTCGCCTGACTCAAGAAGAAAGCACCAAGCAATTCGATCATCCCGTCGGCGGCGCGATCGCCTTGGACCATTCTACTTTTGCCGTCGATGGCCAACCAAGCCTTACGTTGATGATCTTCACTCCGGCGACGCCGACTGACGCGGACCGAGTTCGATTGTTGGTCCGCGGATAGTCATGGCGAGCTGTCCGCCAAACGAACCATGACCGGGCAGGCTAACTCTGTCCGGAAGCTCCGCACCGTGCATGGCAAGGCGGATAGACTGATTGCCGGACGGGAACACGGACAACAGCAGCACCGGGCCGTTGGTGCAAATCTCAACACTTTTGCAAATCCGGCTAGACCCTATTTTGCCAATGGGTTAGGCTTTGCAAAAGATATGACCGAATCAGACCCGCAAAATCGCGCCTTGGGATATGCCCGCGTCAGCACCTACGGGCAGACGCTCGATGCGCAGCTTGAGCAGTTGAAGGCGGCGGGATGCGTCAAGACTTACCGCGAGAAGGCGACCGGCGCGAAGATCGAGCGCCGCGAACTGCAACGGATGCTGAAAACCATAACCCCCGGCGACGTGGTGACAGTGACACGTATCGACCGGCTGGCCCGCTCGACGTTCGACCTGTTCAGCATCGTCAAGAGCATTGCGGATGCAGGCGGACAATTCCGGTCACTGGCCGAACCCTGGGCCGATAGTTCGACCAGCACCGGGCGGCTTATGCTAGCGGTCCTGGGAGGACTGGCAGACGTGGAGCGTGATCTTATCAGGACACGCACCGCAGAGGGCAGGAGCCGTGCCACGGCACGAGGGCAGCACATGGGCCGACCGCCTGCCCTGACCCCCCAGCAAGCCACAGAGGCCCGCCAGCGGCGGGAGGACGGGGCGACGCTGCGGGAGCTGGCGGACAGCTATAACGTCAGCAAGGCCACGATCTCCCGGCTTTCATCGCCTGGCTGATCTCTTGGGGCGGATGCCGCGTTGCTAGACGGGCGGACTGAAATCGTGCGCTATGCCGTTGGAGTAAAAAGCGGCGGTCCGAACCACAGCGTTGACGCAACGATTAGTAAAAAAGCATGATAAAAGCTAAGGTCTGCCAACATGAACGATGACAAAAAGCTAACATTCTACATAGACGCCTATTCGCCGGAGACTATTCCGATGGCGAAGCTGGCGGAGTATATGGCTGATTTTGCCGCCTTGCTTGGCCGGGACAATGCTGTCCATTTTGACGGACTTGATAAGGGTAGCACCAAGATTAAGGCGCGGATCGAATTCGAGGACGTGCCGAAGGTCACGACCCGTCTTCATGAAATCCGGCGCGGCAACCCACCCAAGGACGCGGCAAAGATTTTCGAGCAGATCGATGCCCGGCTGGCGAACGACAACGCGGTCGGCCGCATCTTTGTCGAGAGCGAGGACGGCGCGGCCCCCGCCGAGCTGCTGGCCTTCCCCGGCCGGACCCGGCCGAAGGTTCAGAGCTATGGCCCGTTCACGCAGGACGGCCATCTCGACGGCGTGCTAATCTCGGTTGGCGGCAAAGATGAGACGATCAGCATCCGCCTGCAAAATGGCGACACGACATACGCCAACTGCGACACGACCCGCACGATTGCGCGCGAGCTGGGAAAGCATCTCTTCGAGCCTGTCCGCATTCATGGCAGCGGCCGATGGATGCGCGAGGCGGACGGCAAATGGACCCTGAACCGGTTCCGGGTTCACCGCTTCGAGGGGTTGGGAAGCGACAGCCTGCGCGATACCGTGACCGCTCTTCGCGCCGTGCGCGGCAGCGGATGGAAGGACCAAGCCGACCCGCTCACGGAGCTGGATGACCTCCGGCGCGACAAGGACGAGCTGCACTGAATGGTTGTCTTTGATGCGTCCATTCTGCTGTTCGTTTTCGATGAAAACACCCCCTCTTCGGTTTCAAGGGCCAAGGAGCGGGTCGAATATTTGATCGACCGCCTGACGGAAGCCGGCGAGAAAATCATCATCCCGACTCCTGCCTTGAGTGAGTGCCTGGTTCATGCCGGACCAGCCGGTCCCGAATATCTGACCATCCTCGGCAAGCAATCCTGTTTCCGTATCGCCAGTTTTGACGAGCGGGCGGCGGTCGAAGCGGCCGTCAGAACTTTTCAGGCGCGGCAGCGTGGACAGCGCAAAGGCGGCAATCCCGACGTGAGCAAAACGAAAATCAAGTTTGACCGGCAGATCGCGGCCGTTGCTACGGTCGAGGGCGCAACGGCCATTTATTCGGACGATAGCGACGTTCGCGGCTATGCCCGCGAGGCAGGCATGGACGCCTACGGGCTTGCCGATCTACCGTTACCCCCAGAGGACCCGCAGGCAGCTTTGCCGTTCAGCGCAGTGGACAACGGGCAGTCGGAGGCGTGAGCGCGGTTCCTGACTACCTTCGTCAGATCGAGCATGCTCTGAAAGCAGGGAACGCGACGGAGCACACTCACCGGCCTGCGTTCAAAACGCTGGTCGAGGCTCTTCGTCCTAACATCACGGCGACAAATGAACCGCGCCGCATCGAGTGCGGCTCGCCGGACTTCATCGTGACCGAGAAAGGCGTTCCCCTCGGTTACGTCGAAGCGAAGGACGTGGGTATCGACCTGGATCGCACCGAAAAGGGCGAGCAGCTCACGCGCTACAGATCTAGCCTTCGCAATCTGATCCTGACCGATTACCTGGAATTTCGGCTCTACAGGAATGGTGAGGCGGTTCAGTCCGTCACCCTCGCTAAGTGGCAGAAGAACGGGGTTCTGCGCCGCGAACCGGGCGCGGAAGTACAGTTTTTGGCGCTCATGGGGGCTTTCTTTGACGCCGAGGTGCCAAGCATTGCCAGCCCGCGCGAACTGGCCGAGCGCATGGCCCGAATGGCCCGGCTGGTTCACGATCTAATCCGGCAGGCGTTTGCAAAGGAGGGAAGCACCGGCGACCTGCATTCGCAATATAATGCTTTTCAACAGGTGCTTATCTCCGGACTATCAGTTGACCAGTTTGCCGACATGTATGCCCAGACCATCGCCTATGGCCTGTTTGCCGCCCGTTGCAACCATTCTGGACCTGGCTTCACGAGGGAACGGGCCGGCCGTGATCTGCCGAAGACCAATCCCTTTCTCCGCCGACTGTTCAACACTATTGCCGGGGCGGACCTTGACGAGCGCATTTCCTGGGCGGTTGATGACCTAGCCGAGCTGCTGGCGAGAGCAGACATTACTACCATCTTGACTGATTTCGGACATGCCACACGCCGGCATGACCCCATTGTTCATTTTTATGAAACGTTTCTTGCAGCATATAATCCCAAGCTGCGCGAGTTGCGAGGCGTTTACTATACGCCAGAGCCAGTCGTGGATTATATTGTACGTTCGGTCGATGCGCTATTGA
>CAXSFF010000153.1:0-6779 GCA_964236035.1 uncultured Acetobacteraceae bacterium | reverse complement strand
TCGGCTATCGGCTGGGCCCATGCAGCTAGGCTTGGGCAGCTAGGCTTGGCGCGGCGCAAGCCACCGCCGCTGTGGCTGCTGCTCCTGGTGAGCAACATGGCCGTGCTGGCGCTGCCGATCAGCGCGTTGTGGGCGATGCGCGTCTACGAAAGCGCGCTGGTCGGCCAGACCGAGGACGAACTGGTGGCTCAGGCCGTTGTCTGGTCAGCCGCGGTCCGGGCGGAGTTGCGTCATCTTATGCCCGACGAGCCCGCACCCCGGCCACCCGTCGATCCCGACAGCCGGCTGAGTGCCGCCGCCGTCAGCCTGCTGAGCCGACCCGGCGTGGACCTCGCGATCGACCCCGTCCTGCCTCCGCCGCCCGACGCCGCCCCGGCTACCGTCGCACCGGACCCCTTGGCCGGCGCGATCGGGCGCGCCCTTTCCCCCATGATCCAAGACGCCCAGCCAGTTGCGTTGTCCGCCCTGCGGCTCACGGACGCGCATGGCGTGATCATCGCCACCACGGGGACGGACCTGGGCAAGAGCCTGGCCGGTTGGCAGGAGGTTGCGCGGGTGCTGGCCGGCGCACCGATCGCGACCGCGCTGCGCCGGCGCGAGCCGTGGGAGATTTCGGATTCGGCAGGCAGCCTATCGCGGCCATCCGGGCTGCGGGTGTTCGTGGTGCTCCCCGTGCAGGGAAACACGGAGCTTCTTGGCGCCGTGGTGCTGTCTCGCACGTCGCGCGACATGGGCCAGGCGGTGTGGGCCAAGCGTTGGGAGCTGGGAGCCTTGGTGGTCTCTTTGCTGGCGGCGGGGGGCTTGCTTGCCGCCGGGCTTTCCCGCCTGGTCACACGGCCGCTGGCTGTTGTGGTGGCCCAGGCGCAACTCGCGGCGTCAGGGGGCCAAGCAACCCCGCTGCGGCGTCCAGGCACTCGGGAGGTGGCGGACCTGTCGGCCGCGCTCACCCGCATGGCCGCGATGCTGGACCAGCGCGCCCGCTACATCATCGCTTTCGCCGCGAGCGTGTCGCACGAATTCAAGACGCCGCTCGCCGGGTTGCGCGGCGCGGCCGAACTGCTGGAGGACCATGCCGACACCCTCCCCGCGGACGAGCGCGGCAAGCTTCTCCGCATCCTTGCCCGCAACACGCAACGGCTGGACCACTTGGTGCGGCGCCTCTTGGATTTGGCGCGGGCCGACATGATGCGGCCCGGCGTCGGTTCTGCCACGAACGTCGGCGACGTGCTCGAGGCATTGCTCCCCGCCTATCTCGAGCGCGGGATGGCGGTGCATGCAGACGTCGGAACATGCACCGTCGCATTGCCGGCCGATGTGCTGAGCGCATTGCTGGCCAGCCTGTTCGACAATGCCGCTGCCCATGCCAGTGCGGATGGGCGCGGCTCAGGGGCAAGCGTGGCCGTCTCGGCTCGAAGCCGAGGACGGCGGACATGGATCACCGTCAAGGACGATGGTCCGGGCATATCCCCCGCGAACCGCGGCCGAGTGTTCGAGCCATTCTTCACGACGTCCCGTGACCAGGGCGGCACTGGGTTGGGGCTGTCGATCGTGCGAGCGATGGCGCAGGGCGTGGGTGGCGCGGCTGAGCTGCTTCCCTCCGAACATGGCGCCTGCTTTTCCGTCGAGCTTCCGGCGGAATGATCACAAGGGACAGATGAATAAAGCCGAGTTGCCGACGCGAGACTTCCCAGTCACTTCAGGCGTGTCGTCTGCCTCATGGATGACGGAAGGAACAGGGCACGGTTCTCGCCGACGAGCCTCAGGAAATAACTGACGATCGCTTTCGCACGAGCTGGCGCCCGAACGTCGACATGCGTGACGAGCCAATAGGAACGGGTGAAGCAAACTCGGTCTGCAAGAATGCGCCTCAGGCTCCCATGCTGCGCTGCCATGAAGCACGGGAGAACACAGAGACCATAGCTGCCAAGAGTTGCCGTCATCTGGGTTATGATGTTCGATATCTTGAGGTCGGCCTGGCGCTTGCCGGATATCTTGCTCAGATAGTTGTGCGCCGTGGTCGGAAGCAGATCAGGTATGTAACCGATCAGTTTGAAGTCCTTGATGTCGAAATCCGCATCCGTGTGCCCTGACAGCAGTTCGGTCGTGCCGTACAACCCGTATTCGTAGTCCGTGAGCTTCTGCGCCCGCAGCGGGCCGTCCGTCGGCCGCTCCATCGTCACCGCGAGGTCCGCCTGTCGCTTGGTGAGGCTCACGACGCTGGGGTCGGCGATGAGTTCGAGCGTGACGCCGGGATGTTCCTGGGACAGGCCGTGCAGGTGGTGCGCCACGAAGTAGGTGCCGAATCCCTCGGGAGTTGCGAAACGGACCGGACCGATCATCGCGGTCTTGGCGTCCTCGAGGTCGGACGAGATACGCAGGGCGGCGGTCTCGATCTTCTCGGCCCCGCTGACGAGGCCTTGTCCCGCCTCCGTGAGGACGTAGCCCGTGAGGAGCCGGTCGAACAGCCGGACCTTCAATGCGGTTTCAAGCGATGTGATGCGCCGGCTCAACGTCGAGTGGTCGATGCCGAGTTGATTCGCGGCGACGGTCAGGCGACCCATTCGGACCACGGCCAGGAAGGACCTGAGGTCGTTCCAATCGAAGTCCGGTGTCTTGGGATTCTTGCACATGGGGCTTGCTCCAACGCGCATTTTCCCTCCGGCCCGACCCGGATACAACCCTCGCCAACAATTCACGGGCCGGCGCGCCGACAGCGCGATCCAGTCGAGGGGAGGGAAAACAATGTCGATGTTCTCCAAGCTGAAGTTGCGCGCGGCCGAGGGGAACCCGGCCCGGGTGGGCCTGATCGGCGCCGGCAAGTTCGGCTCCATGTTCCTGTCCCAGGCCTGGCGCACGCCCGGCATCCACCTCGTAGGCGTCTCGGACCTCTCGCCCGCGCATGCGAAGGAGTCGATGCGGCGCGTCGGCTGGCCGGACGCGCGCATCGGCGCCGGGTCGCTGGAGCAGGCGGCGCGGACGTCCGCCACCTTCGTGACCGACGACACCGCCGCGATGATCGCCAGCCCGTTCATCGACATCGTCATCGACGCAACCGGCAGCCCGGCCGCCGGCATCCGCCACGTGCTGGCGGCCTGCGAGCACCGCAAGCACGTCATCATGGTGAACGTCGAGGCCGACGCCCTGGCCGGCCCGCTGCTGGCCCGCCGCGCCGCCGAGGCCGGCATCGTCTACTCGATGGCCTCAGGCGACCAGCCCGCCCTGATCGCCGAACTGGTCGACTGGGCCCGCGTGATCGGGCTTGAGGTCATCTGCGCGGGCAAGGGCACCAAGTACCTGCCGGTCTACCACCAGTCGACGCCTGATACGGTGTGGGGCCATTACGGCTTCACCGAGGAACAGGTCGCCGGCGGGGACTTCAATCCGCAGATGTTCAACTCCTTCCTCGACGGCACGAAATCGGCCCTGGAGATGGCCGCCGTCTCGAACGCGTGCGACCTCGCTCCGCCGGATGACGGCCTGGCCTTCCCGTCCTGCGGCGTGGACGACCTGCCGACCGTGCTGCGCCCGGTCGAGGATGGCGGCATCCTCGCCAAGCGTGGCACCGTCGAGGTCGTTTCCTCGCTGGAGCGCGACGGACGTCCGGTGTTCCGCGACCTGCGCTGGGGCGTGTACGCGGTGTTCGAGGCGCCCACGAAGTACGTGCGCGACTGCTTCGACCAGTATGGCCTCAAGACAGACGACAGCGGCCGCTACGCCGCGATGTACAAGCCCTACCACCTGATCGGGCTCGAACTCGGGACCTCCGTCGCCTCCATCGCCACGCGGGGCGAGCCGACGGGGGCCACGAACGACTGGCGGGGTGACGTGATCGCCGTCTCGAAACGCGCGCTCAAGCCGGGCGACACGCTGGACGGCGAAGGCGGCTTCACGGTGTTCGGCAAGGTGGTGCCGGCGGAAACGTCGCTGGCGCTCGGCGCCGTGCCCATCGGGCTGGCGCACGGCATGACGCTGCGCAACGCCGTGCCGGCCAACCAGCCCGTCCGGTGGTCGAACGTGACCTATGACTCGACCGCACAGGCCATTGGCTTCCGGCTCGAGATGGAGGCGCTGTTCCGCAAGGAGAAGGCGATCGACCGGGTTCCTGCCTGAGCCTCCGGCGCCCGGGTCGCCGACCCGGGACGTAGCGTGCCGAATAATGAAAAAGACCGCTGATAGGGAGAAAGCACGACATGTCCATCTCACGCCGCACCCTGCTGGCCTCGGCTGCCGCATCGACGGCAGTCGCGGGCCCGTTCATCCGCAGCGCCCGGGCCCAGGCGCCGGAGTTCACCTACAAGCACGCGAACAACGCCCCGGCAAGCCACCCGATGAATGTCCGCGCGCTGCAGGCGTCGCAACGTATCCTGGCCGAGACCGACGGGCGCTTCATGCTGAAGGTGTTCCCCAACAACCAGCTTGGCGGCGACCAGGACGTGCTCGGGCAGTTGCGGTCGGGTGCCGTCGAGTTCTTCTCGCTCTCCCCTCTCATCCTGTCCACGCTGATCCCGAGCGCATCGATCAGCGGCGTCGGCTTCGCGTTCGCCGATTATCCCGCCGTCTGGCGCGCCCTCGACGGCGACCTCGGCACGTACATGCGGGCACAGATCACCAAGGCCGGCCTCGTGGCCATGGACAAGATGTGGGACAACGGGTTCCGGCAGATCACGACCTCGACGAAGCCGATCAACACGCCCGCCGACCTCGGCAACTTCAAGCTCCGCGTGCTGGCGAGCCCGATTTCCAGTTCGATGTTCAAGGCGCTCGGCGCCTCGCCGACCACGATCTCCTTCGCCGAGACATACTCCGCGCTGCAGACCAGGGTCACGGACGGGCAGGAGAACCCGCTCGCCCTGATCTCGGCGGCGAAGCTGTACGAGGTGCAGAAATACTGCTCCCTGACCAGCCACATGTGGGATGGCTACTGGTTCCTCGGCAACCGCCGGGCCTGGGAGAAGCTCCCGGCCGCGATCAGGGACGTGGTCGCGAAGAACGTCGACGAGGCCGGGCTGGCGGAGCGCGGCGACACGGCGGCCCTGAACGCGTCGGTGCAGACCGACCTGAGCGCCAGCGGGATGGTCTTCAACAAGCCGGACCCGGAGCCGTTCCGCGACGTGCTGCGGACGGCCGGCTTCTATGCCGAGTGGAAGCAGAAGTTCGGCGAGGAGGCATGGTCGCTCCTGGCCAAGACGTCCGGCGGGGGGCTGAATTGAGCCATGGACCAAGCTCCGAACATTGAGATACACGACCCGGCGTTGCACGGCGGCCCGCGCTGGGGCTGGGCGATCCGAACCAGCGCCGTCCTCAGGCTCGTCATCGAGGTGCCGGCGACGCTGATCCTGCTCACGGAGATCATCGTCCTCTTCGCCGGCATCATGGCCCGTTACGTGTTCCAGTCGCCGTTGGTCTGGACCGACGAGCTGGCGGGCATCCTGTTCCTGTGGCTGGCGATGCTTGGCTCCGTGCTCGCCTTCCAGAAGGGCGAGCACATGCGCATGACGGCCATCGTCGCCCGGATGCCGCCGAGCCCGAAGGCCTTCCTGGACGCCGTCGCCGTCGTGGCGCCGCTCGCCTTCCTGGCGCTCTGCCTGCCGCCTGCCTACGACTTCGCGACCGACGAGTCCTTCGTCACCACGCCGGTGCTCGAGATCTCCAACGTGTGGCGCGCGGCGGCGATCCCGGTCGGCCTGGCCCTGATGGCGGTGGTGGCCGTCCTGCGCCTGGCGACGGAGGGCCGGCCCCGGCATGTCGTCGGCGCGGTTCTCACGGTGGCGGCCGGGATCGGGCTGCTCGTCCTCCTTGCGCCGACGCTCGAGCCGCTGGGCAACCTGAACCTGCTCATCTTCTTCGTCGGGCTGGTCGCGCTCATGGTGCTCGGCGCCGTGCCGATCGCCTTCGCCTTCGGCCTGGCCACCCTGGGCTACATCACGCTGACGACTTCCATCCCGGACGAGGTCGTCATCGGCCGGCTCGACGAAGGCATGAGCCACCTCATCCTGCTTGCTATACCGCTCTTCGTCTTCCTCGGGCTGCTGATCGAGATGACGGGCATGGCTCGGGCCATGGTCGGCTTCCTCGCCTCGTTGCTCGGGCACGTGCGGGGCGGGCTGCACTACGTGCTGGTCGGCGCCATGTACCTCGTCTCGGGCATCTCGGGCTCCAAGGCCGCCGACATGGCCGCCATCGCCCCCGTGCTGTTCCCCGAGATGAAGGCCCGCGGCGCGGACGAGGGGGACTTGGTGGCGCTGCTGGCCGCCACGGGGGCGCAGACGGAGACGATCCCGCCCTCGATTGTGCTGATCACCATCGGCTCGGTCACGGGCGTGTCGATCACCGCCCTGTTCACGGGCGGGCTGCTGCCGGGCCTGGTGCTCGGCGTCACGCTCTGCTCCCTGGTGTGGTGGCGCTACCGCGGCGAGGACATGAGCCAGGCGGCTCCGCCGTCGGCGCGCGTCATCGGACGGGCCTTCGTGGTGGCCGTGCCCGCGCTGGCGCTGCCCTTCGTGATCCGCGCCGCCGTGGTCGAGGGTGTCGCGACCGCGACGGAAGTGTCGACCATCGGCATCGCCTATTCGGCCGTGATCGGGCTGCTGGTGTATCGCCAGTTCGATTGGCGGCGCCTGTTCCCGATGCTGGTGACCACGGCGATCCTGTCGGGCGCGATCCTGCTCATCATCGGCACGGCGACGGGCATGGCCTGGGCGCTCACGCAGTCGGGCTTCTCGTCCGCGCTGGCGGCGTTCATGACGGGGCTGCCGGGTGGCATCCCGACCTTCCTCGCC
>CAXSFF010000152.1:0-6782 GCA_964236035.1 uncultured Acetobacteraceae bacterium | reverse complement strand
CGCCGCGCCGAAGCGTCCGCCCTTCCTCGTCACCTTCGCGTTCTCGGCGGGCTTGTCCAAGGCGGCGGGATCGCCGCGTCGGTAGATCGAGGCGAGCGACGACCGCTTGTCGGCGTCGAGGTCGGTGATCGCCGTCGCAAAGTGCGTGGTGTACCAGCGGTAATAGTCCCACTGGCCGTCAGGATACTCGTCGGCGGGATAGATCGTCCGATCGACCATCGGCACGAGCGTCGGCAACGCGTTGGCGGTCGGGAAATAGGGCACCGAGACCAGCACCCCGCCCAAGACCCGCTTCGGCTCATGCGCCGCGAACGCACCGACCAGCACGCTGCCCCAGTCGTGGCCGACCCATACCGCCGGCTTGCCGCCGAGATGGTCGTGCAGCTCGACCATGTCGGCGACCACCTCCTGGTGCGCGTAGGCGGCGGGGTTTGCCGGGACGGATGAGCCGCCATAGCCCCGCATGTCGGGGGCGATGCACCGCCAGCCCTTCGCGGTGAACGCGGCCATCTGCGCGCGCCAGACGATCCCTAGTTCGGGCCAGCCATGGAGAAACATCATCAGCGGACCGTCGGCTGGTCCAGACTCAAGGTAGTGCGTCGTGTGCCGCGGCGTCTGAAAAGTCTTCGATGTAGGCATGATGGCGGGCGCTCCCCAACTTGTGCGCGGCAATGCGGCGGATCCGCCGATAGCTAGAATTACCGAACGTCGGCCGAGGATCGGTCCGAGCTGAGCGGAAGATGGCCGGCCGGCAGATCGATCGCAGATGGTAGGCATGCCCGGACGTAAGACGGTCAGCCTCTCGCGATTAGCCGCATAATCGTGCATAGGGCTGTAAGAACGGCTTAAAGGCGGGTCGATGCGGCAGAGGGATGTGCTCGAGGGCGTGCCGGTGTTCGTCACGGTGGCGGAGGCGGGTAGCTTCTCGGCTGCAGCGCGTCGCCTCGGCATCTCGCCGTCGGCGGTGAGCCAAGCGGTCGGCGGTCTCGAGGAGCGGCTCGGGGCGACGCTGTTCCGTCGCTCGACACGCAGCCTCAGCCTCACCGACGTCGGCGAGGAATATCTCCGCGGTGCGGCGCCCGCCCTGTCCATGCTCAGGCAGGCCGCCGACGACGCGGTGGGTCGTGGCGGCAGGCCGGCGGGTCCGCTCCGTCTGACGATGCCCCGCGCACCCTTCGAGCTTCTCATCGCGCCGGTTCTGGTCGCGTTCCAGGATGCCTATCCGGCCGTGGACATTGAGATCGCGGTCGAGGCCAGGTTCGTCGATATCGTCAAGCAGGGCTACGACGCGGGGCTTCGCTACGGCAATTGCCTCGAGCAGGATATGGTGGCCGTCCCTATCGCGCCGCCAACAGAAGCGATCCTGGTCGCGTCATCAGGATATATGGGAAAGCGGGGCGCTCCTAGCACGCCTGCGGACCTCCTTGCCCACCGCGCGATGATGTGCCGAAGTCAGAGCACCGGAGCGATCATTCCATGGCGACTGAAATCGGAAAACGATCTCGTCGAAATAGTACCGAGGTCAGTGACCGTCGTCCACGACCTCGCCTCGCAGATCGAACTGGCGGTCAGGGGGATGGGTATCTTGAGCGCGCCCTTGGACAGTATCAACAATCTTGTCGCATCAGGGAAACTATCGCGCGTATTGCCCAATTGGTCTACGTCAATGGAGACGCTTTATCTATACTTTCCGGATCGTCGCCACCAATCGACGACGCTCAGGGTTTTTGTTGCATTTCTCAAAAATTCGGTCGACGTACAGGCCAGGTTGGGCATGAAACTGCAGTAGTTAGTCCTGCTCTGCCACCTACGCTTCTTGAAGGCAGCAAACCGGTGAGTTCTGAGAAGGTATACTCTTTCCCGATTGAGCATCCTTTGCGGGAACGGCAGTGGTGCTGCCGCCACGGCGGCGAGAGTCTGCATTGGGTCGAAGCGATGGCCGGGCTCGGTTGAACTGCATTTTCGGCTCCGTTGCTACCGGACCCCCAAGATCAGCACGTTCGGACTGCTCTTAGACGGACCAATGCCGCCCTGAGTACGACCGCCGTAGCTAGCCTGAAGTGTCATGCGCAGAACCTCGTCCCCGGGGTTCAGTTCCCAGTCGGGCATGCTGCATCTCTCTACTAATCGGTTGATGCAGAATGCGTATCAGAATTGAATACGAAAGTTAATGGTCCGATTTGAATATCGGATTGCATCAATGCTCGCCATCCGGCTCGCTCGCGCCGCGAGGCTAACTAGCGATAAACAAACTTTTCACTAGTTAGGCGCCATGAACCAGACCAACGACCAACCGACGGACCCAGCAGCAGACCTACCGCCTGCCACCAGCGTTCCGGCCGCTAGCACCACCACGACCGCCGTGGCGATGATGCTGGCCGTCACACTGGAGAAGCTTGCCCACAGCGCGGCGGAGTTCGCCCGCCAGACCAGCGCCGAGAGCACCCGGCGCGGCTACGCCAGCGACTGGCGCGAGTTCGAGGCATTCTGCCGGGCACTTGGCCTCGCTCCGCTGCCAGCAAGCCCAGCCATCGTCGGGCTCTACCTGACAGCCTGCTCTGGTCGGCTCGCGGTGGCCACGCTAACGCGCCGCCTCGCTGCGATCTCCACCACGCACCGGCTGGCTGGCTGGCATCTCGATACCCGTCACCCTGCGATCCACGACCTGCTCCGTGGCATCCGCCGCAAGCTCGGCACGAAGCAACGACGCGTCGCTCCAGCCACAACCCGAGTGGTGCAGGCCATGGCCGCGTCCTGTGATGACACCCTGCTCGGCCTGCGGGATCGCGCGCTGCTGCGGCTCGGCTTTGCCAGCGCCCTGCGCCGCTCTGAGTTGGTTGCTCTCGATGCCGCCGACATCGAGGAAGTCGATGAGGGCCTGCGCATCACCATCCGGGGCAGCAAGACCGACCAGGAGCGCGCGGGCGAGGTCGTCGGCATCGTGCGCACCGGAACCGCCACCTGCCCGGTCAAGGCCGTCAGCACCTGGATGGCCGCGGCGAAGATTACCGAAGGACGGGTGTTTCGCTCAGTGAACCGATACGGCCATGTCGGTGCTGCGCTATCGGCTCAATCGGTCGCGCTCATCATCAAGCTAAGTGCCGGACTGGTCGGCCTCGACGCCTGTGAGTTCGCGGGGCACTCGCTGCGGGCAGGGCTTGCCACCGCAGCCGCCGCCAACAGCGTGGAGGAGCGCCTGATCATGCGGCAGACGCGGCACACTGGCCTCACTGTGAGGCGCTACATCCGCGAGGGAGAGGTCTTCCTGGGCAACGCTTCCGGGAGAGTAGGGCTTTGATTGATGATGCGGAGGTAGCCAAAAGCGAGGAGCAAGAGGTGCGGTGGTTGGGCATCACAGCCGATGGCCGTCACACAACCTTGGGTTGACAAGTCACTCCCTTTGGAGACGATTGCAGCAGCGGGTAACCGGTTTGACGCGTCCGATGAGGGGAGTTTTTGCTTACAAGCAACAGGCTTCTCGGATGGTAGTTTGGCCTCACCATCTTCATCATAGCTAGTTGACGACGCGAGCAGACTTGTTAATCTCCGAAACAACCAGGGGTAGGCGACACGTCGCGGCGTCCTGGTGCGGGCGTGTTCTTTTGCGGTATTATGTTCCGCCGAGGTGGGAAGCAGTTTCTTCTTTTGTGGCTCAATTTCGTCTGCGATGAGCATTCAAAATGCTTGTTCCTTGGCGATCTTCGAGGCTGCGCATACGCGTGACTTCGACGTGCAATGTCTGGCGCGGCAAAAGCCGCAATGAAGGATATCCATGACCGACTATGTTGCCACATCTGGCGAGACCCTTACCGGTCTTTCCTTGTCATCCCAGCCCTTATACGTGGATACCTATTACTATGAGGGTCAGACCCCAGACACAGCGGATATTCAATCTGGTGGGGTACTGACGAACTCGTCGCTTGGTACATTCTCAAGCAGCACGGTTGATGCAGGCGGCTCCGCATCCTCACTCACCCTGGATGGAGGGAAGCTCATCGTCGCAACGGGCGGAGCGATATCCAACACCACGGTAGAAAAATTTTACACTACTTATTATGGATCACCCAGTATAAACCCATATACTCCGGCGATGGACCTGCTGGGCAATGCTTCCTCCACTACTATCACCGGAGGGAATGTTATTGTCGAGGTTGGAGGACATGCCGATGGCATAGTCGTTGCTTCCGCAAGCAACCAAACCGCCAACTATGGTACTGTCTTTTATGGTCTCACTGTCGATGGCAGCGCGTCGCAGGTCGTGGTTTCAAGCGGGAGCGCCATCATTGCATCGGGTGGCGCAGTGTCGGACGCGAGTACCGGTAGTGGTGGAACTCTGTCCATCTCGGCCGGAGGCTCGCTGGTCGCGTCATCAGCAATCAACAACAGCGGCCTGATCACCAACGCAGGCACTATTGTCGTCCAGAATCAGAACAACAACGTAGTCGTCGGCGCGTCTGTGGCGGCGACCTTCACGGTGAATAGCGGCGGCACGCTCTCGAATGCCGGAAGCCTCAGCATCAGCGGCGGCCTCGGTGGAGGAGGGCTGACCTTCGCTACGGCAGGCGGCTCACTTGATGCCGCCTCCGGCGCAGCCATCACCAACACCGGTACCATCAGTGCTTATGGCGGTGGCGGCGGCAATAGGTCTGGCGGGGGCGGAGGAGGCGGCGTCATCGCACTGAGCACCGGCGCCACACTGACTAACCAGGGGCTGATCTCGCTTGCAGCAGGAGGCGCCTCGTCGATGGCGCCTCCCGGTCTCGGTGGCGCTCTCCTGGTTGCCAGCGGCAGCACCTTCGTCAACGCCGGCACCCTTAATGTCGCAAGTCCGTTTACGACGACCTACTACAATGTCGAGACATTCACCGGTGGTGGCGGCTCCGCGTCGGTCATGGGCACGTTGGTGCTGGACCCAGGGCAAGTGACGAACGGCGTCGTGCAGGGGACCAGCGGCGCAGTACTTGAACTCGCCAGCGGCGGCAACGCCACGCTAAGCGGACTAGGCAGTACCTACGCAGGCTTTGGCACCGTGCAGGTTGATCCCAACGCGAACATCACCTTCACCGGCTCGGATGCGCTGGCCGACGGAGCCACGATCCAGCTTGGCAATGGCAGCACAGTCACCAACGACCTGCTTACAATCCCTACCAGCGGCACGATCAACTTCCAGGGCGCCTCCACGCTCGACATCAACGAGGGATTGAACAACGCCACGATCACCGGCTTCAACACCGCCGACCACATCAACCTTCTTGACCTGTCTCCGGGCAGTTACATCGTCACCGGGTCTGGCAACAACATCACGGTCGAGACCTCCTACAACAGCCAGTTCAACAGCCAGGAGCAATTCACATTTGCTGGTGAGACCGGACGCCACTATGCCCTGACCGCACTGCCCTCCAGCAGCCCGACCGGCTTCCCAAATCAGCAGCCTGTCTCCTACGCGCTTACGCTGGAGCCTGCGGCAACCGCCATCGTCGCTCATGCCGACAGCGTAGGAACGCTGAGCGTCGGCAATGTGGTAACGTTCGACCTCACCCCCGAGGTCCCGGTTTCCTTCAACGCCAGCACCGGACTGCCCACTCTGACGCTGAATGACGGTGGCGTCGCCGCCCTGGACGAAGTTGCTTCTACCTCGACCAACCTCGTGTTCCGAACCACCATCGCAGGTGGGCAGAGCACGTCCGACCTCAAGGTCACCGGCCTCTCACTCGGCGGCGGCACGCTCACCGACCAGATCGGCACCACCTTTGACACCCTATCGGTTCCGCTCCTCACAGGCAGCAATACCGGGATCGTGGTCGGCTCTTCCACTGTCACCCTGCCCACCACGGTCACAGGGGGCGTGACGGTGATCGGCGGCGCAGGCGGCACCGTGTTCATCACTCCCAAGGCGGGCTCGAACAGCGTCACCGCCACGGCGACCGGCAACGACACGGTGATCAGCCAGGGCACGGACACCATCCAGGCTGGGGGTGGCGCCGACGTGGTCTACGCCACGGGAGCAGCAGCCACCGTGGTTGGGGGCACAGGCAGCCTGACCTTCGAGGGCGCTACCGGCAACGACATGGTCGTCGGCGGCTCGGGCAGCAGCGCGATCTACGGCGGCTCGGGTAGCGACACCTTCTTCGGCGGTACCGGCTCCAGCATCCTCGTCGCCGGCAGTGGCGCCGGCAACATGCTCCTGGCAGGGCTGGGCAACACTTCGCTGGTCGGTGGCCTGGGTAAGGCGGTGATGATGTTCGGTGGACCGGGTGTCGACAGCTTCACCGGCAGTAGCGGAGGCAACGACATCATGGTGGGCGGGGCGGGGGGCAACAGCTTTAGCCTGACCAACGGGGATGTCGCCTTCGGCGGCCCAATTAAGGCCGACACCTTCACCGCCGGGAACGGCACGGCAATGATCACGACGGGCGCTGGCGGGGCCCAGGTCTACCTGGGCAGCGGCACCCTGACCTCGTTCGAAGGCAGCGGGGCGGTGGACTACAACGCCGGCAAGGGGGAAGGCGGGACAACCGATATCGTCGGCTTCACGTCGCACGACCACATCACCTTGACCGGCGGCTTCACCGCCCAGGATGCCTCGACGGCGTTTGCCACCGCCACCAAAGGCTCGTTCGGCACTACGCTGAACCTGACTGACGGCACGAAGATCACCGTCTTCGGCGTCAATCTGACCACTACCCAAGTCGGGGTCACGCCATAGAACGTGGCGTGATCGTCGGCGAGGCTCTTTAGCCTTCCTGATGCGGTGGCACAGGGCCATCGGGCAAGCGGAGGCG
>CAXSFF010000151.1:0-6818 GCA_964236035.1 uncultured Acetobacteraceae bacterium | reverse complement strand
TCACGTGAACACGAAGCCGGCGTTGACCGGCAGCACCTGGCCCGTCAACGCCAGCGCGCCCGGCGTCAGCAGGAACGCCACCACGTCGACGATGTCCTCCGGCAATTGCGGACCCGGCACGGCGCGCCCCGCCTCGTATTCGCGGTGGCGTTCGGCGGGCACGTAGTCGGTCGCCTCGTTGCGCAGGATGCCCGGCGCCACGGCGCAGATGCCGATGCCGCGCGGCCCCAGCTCGCGCGCCAGCGACCGGGTCATCGAGATCACGGCGCCCTTGCTGGACACGTAGGCCAGCAGCCGCGGCGGCCCCCACAGCGCCGTGTCGGAGGCGAGGTTGACGATGCGGCCATGGCCGCCCTCGGCGAACAGCGGCGACATGGCGCGGGTGACGAGCCAGGTGCCCCGCACGTTCACCTGCATCACCCGGTCCCACAGCGCGATCGGGATGTCCTCGAACGGCTTGCCGCCGACCGCCGTGGCGATGGCGGCGTTGTTGACCAGGCCATGGATGACGCCCTCGTGCCCGGCGACATCGGCGGCGAAAGCCTCGATCGAAGCGGGGTCGGCCAGGTCGACCGGCGTGAACCGCACCGTGCCGCCGGACTGCGCCAACTCGCGCGCGGTCTGCTCGCCCTGCTCGGCCAGCACGTCGGCCAGCACCAGACGCGCGCCGTGGCGCAGGCAGGCCTCGGCGATGGCGCGGCCGACACCCCGCGCCGCGCCCGTGACGACGATGGTGCGCCCCTTGAGCATGCCGGCGGTCAGCTTGCCATCTGGCGGCCGGCCGCGTCCTCGAACTCGATCTGCTGCTTCGCCTTGCTGGCCAGGGTGCGGCGCAGGCGGACGACGCCGATGTCATGCTGGTACAGCATCTCGCGCCCGCGGGCGTCCTGGGCCATGTCCTCCAGCATGGTGCGATCCTGCTCCAGCACGTCCCAGTGCCGCTTCTCGAAGAAGGCGCGGAACAGGAAGCGCCACGCCTGCTCGGCGAGGCCGGAGACCTGACGGTTGCGCCAGAAGAAGATGCGGGTGGTGGTCTCGTCCACGGGCGTCATGAAGCCCAGGATTCGGAACGGCCCGCCGGGTCCGCCGGCGGGCGGGTAGGGGATGTCGAGCCGGATGTACGGCGCCGAGGTTTCCGTCACCACATGGGTCCAGTCGAAGTTCTCGCCGACCTGGCCGACGCGGGTGACGATGAAGCCGGATTCCGCCGGGTCGAGGCGGACCAGGTCCTGCTTGGCGCCGAACGCCAGCGTGAAGGAGTCGGCGTGCAGGTAGCAGCCGTGCATCGGGTCGGCGGTGTTGTCGCCGATGTACTGGTGGTTGGCCTGCCACGGCGCCGTGCACAGGAACGACGACCAGTCGGGGCTGCTGAACTCCTTCGGCAGGTCGAGCGGCGTCGGCTCCGGCTTCTCAAGGCTCGGGAAGTAGACGAACACGCCGTCGTTAGCCTCCTGCACCGCGTAGGACGTCGCGGCGCGGCGGCCTTCCAGCGGGCATTCCGGCATTGCGGGCACGCGCAGGATGGTGCCTTCGCCGTCCAGCACGATACCGTGGTAGCGGCAGGCGATGTTGCCCTCGAACACCTCGCCGCGCGACAACGGGGCGCCGCGGTGCGGGCAATAGTCCTGCAAGCAGCGGACCTGGCCGTCGCCGTCGCGCCACAGCACCAGCTTCTGGCCCAGCGCCTTGACGCTGAGCGGCTCGTCGGCACGCACCTGGACGGACTTGGCGACGACGTACCACTGGCCCAGCAATCCCTGGGAGACACGCTCCCGCACGCGCTGTTCCATTTCGGTCTTCTGCATCGGTGTGTCCCCTTCTGCCGGTGTGTCGCGTCTAGCCGCCGATCCCGTTTTCCGCATAGGCCTGGTCCAGCGAGATATTGATCTGCCGAAGCTCCGCCTCAAGGCTCGCCACCGTCCATGGCCCGGCGGCGCCGGACGGCAGCGGCAACTGCCACTCCTGCAGCCGTTGCGCCACGACGGCGAAGTCATGGTCGCCGGCGGCGAACGCCTTCAGCATGGCGCCCGACAAGGCCGTCTCCGCCTCGGTCAGCGGGCGGCCAAGCGCCTGGTGGCCCAGCTTGTCATAGTCGCTCGTCACCCGGTTCATGCCGCCAGCTCGCGTGCGTCGAAGCTCATCATGCCGATTCCCGTGGCCCAGGGCGCCACCGCCTCGTAGGCCACCACCTCGCCGGGCTGCGATCCCATCGCGCCGCTGAGCGCGATCCATCCCAGCAACTCAAGTGCGCCGGCGCCGGCGGCGGCGAGGTCGGCGGTGCTGGAGCCGGTGAGCGCCACGCGGTCGGCCCGGCGCATCTGGTCCAGGAAGGCGCGGTCGAACACGCTGTCGATGACGCCGTGGCCGACCTCGCCGGGGTCGTGCGACATGCCGCCGGTCGCCACCAGGCCGATGCGCCGGGGCGACGCCGCCGCCACCTGGCCGATCAGCCGGCCAAGTTCGTAGCAGCGCCGCGCCGAGGGCTGCGGATGCGCCAGCGTGTTGATCATGATCGGCACGATCGGCAGGTCCATCGCCGGGGTGAGGAAATGCAGCGGCACCATGGTGCCGTGGTCGAACGACATCTCCTGCGCGTAGCCGGGCTCCATGTCGTGGGCGTAGCAATGCTCGATGAGCGCCTCGGCCAACGCCGGGTCGCCCTCGATGCGGGTCTTGGCGACCTTGAGCCAGGGCTCGACAGGGCCCGTGTAGAACGCGGCGCGGCCGATGCAGAACGGGCTGATGTGGTCGAGGAAGAAGTTGGTCCAATGCTCCGAGGTGAACAGGATCAGCTCCTCGACCTCGGCGTCCTGCAACCGCTGGCGCAGCGTGTCGAACCCGGCTTGCAGGCGGTCGCGCTGGTCGGCGGCGGCAGCGTCGGCCCAGGCGGTGATCCCGGGGGCGTGGCCCAGGGCGCAAGCGAAGCTGATTGTCATCCAACGGACTCCCGAATGGCATGGAGGTAGTCGCTTTCCGGCACCTGGTGCAGGATGCTGAACGGACGCAGCAACAGGCCGTGCACGCCCATGCGGTACAGGCCGCCGTAGTCGCGCTCGCCGAGCGTGCGGGTTTCGTCGTCGGTCAGCCCGTATTCGGCGCAGAGCGGGGCGGAGTCGGCCTGGAAGCGCGCGCGCACCGCCGGGTTGCGGTTGACGTCGCGGATCAGCTTCTGCAGGCCATACAGGCTCATGCGCCACCCTTCCCCGGGTCGAGGTCGTCCAGCCAGCCGATGGCCTGCGACACCTCGCTGAAGGTGGTGGTGGCGGCAAAGGTGACCAGCACCGCCTGGCGGATTTCCGCCATCGGCACGCCGATCGCAATTAGCCGCCGCGCGTGCACCTTGAAGCTGGCGGCGTTGCCGACGGTGGCGAAGCAGGCGGTCACGATCAGCTCGCAGGTGCGCTCGTCCAGCGGCCCGGACGCCAGCACGGCGCCGCGCAACGCCTGGAAGGCGGCGGCGGTCGGCGCGTCGGCCTGCGCCAGGCGTTCGGTCGGCGTCATGCCTGGCCCTTCAGGTAGGGGAACTCGCCGATGTCGGTGCCGACGCCGCGCGCGCGGGCGGCGGCGTAGATGGCGGCGGCCAGCCCGATGTCCTGCAACCCCGTGCCGACCGACTTGAACAGCGTGATCTCGTCGGCATCCGAGCGCCCACCGGCGCCGCTGGCGACCAGCGCGGCCAGTTCCTTGACCGTGTCGGACGCCACGGCGTCGCGCGCGGCCACGGCGTCGCCCGCCTCGCCGAACACGCCCTCGCGCGTGTCGACCACGATGCGGTGGCTGCGGGTGAAGGTCTCGACGTCGATCTCGCGCTGGTCCGGGCGCGCGGTGCCGACCGAGTTGACGTGCATGCCGGGCCGCAGCCACGCGCCTTGCAGCACCGTCTGCGACGACTTCACCGCCGCCAGCACGATGTCGGCGCCGTCGACCGCCGCCTCCGCGCTGTCGATGGCTGTGATGTCCATGCCATGTTCCATGCGGTACTCTTCCGCCAGGCGCTCGCGGTTGGCGGGCGTCGGGCTGAACACCCGTGCGCGCCGCACGATGCCCAGCGCTCGCATCGCCTCAAGCTGCGCCTGCGCCTCCGGCCCCGAGCCGAGCAGGGCGACATCCGCCGGGCCGGAGCGCGCCAGCCGTTTGGTGGCGACGGCGCTGGTGGCGCCCGTGCGCAGGGTGGTCAGATACTGCGCGTCCATGATCGCCAGCAACGCGCCGCTCTCGATCTCGTACAGGTGCACCTGGTAGCGCACCCCGTGCCCGGCGGCGAGGTTCATCGCCTTGAAGCCCATCCACCCCGACCGCTCCAGCGCCACGGGGCCAACGCGCAGCCAGCCCTTGCCGGCCTTCATGTTGATGCGCTGCGGCAGCTTGGTGAAGCCTTCGCCCTCCTCCAGGAACCCGGCCTCCATGGCGGCGATCGCCCCCGTCATGTCGATGCAGGCGCGCACGTCTCCGTGGCTGAGCAGCAGGGTCATTGGAGCCTCAGCACGGGTTGCGCCCGGCGTAGAAGGCGCGGGCGTCCTCGTCCTTCAGCTCGTAGCCCGAACGCATCAGGCCGTCGCGCACCAGGCGCATCTGGGCGTCGTTCACCTTCATGATCGGCTGGCGCATCGGGCCGCCGTTGTAGCCCTGCAGCCAGGCCTGGTACTTCCACATATAGCGGTGGATGAAGTTGGCGCCGGCGAACGTCGCCTGCGCCTGCACCCGCGCCTGCCGGGCCGGGTTGATCTTCCAGTACAGCTCCATCGCCTGCTCGAACTCGCCGGCGACCAGCATGTTGAAGATCTGCGGGATCGCCGGACCCCAGTACTCGTAGTTGCTGGTGCCCATGAACTGCATGCCGAACATCTCGACCGTGAGCGGCGCGTGCGCCTCCAGCGGGTCGGAGAACAGCACGCCGGTGCCCTTCAGCGCCTTATAAAGCTGGTAGTCACCGGCGATGCCGGGGCGGCCGACCTCGTATTTCACGGCGACGACGTTATCCAGCTCGGCCAGCCGGCGGATGACCGACAGCGGGTAGCCGCTGGTGTCCAGCCGCGCCAGGTTCATCTGCACCGTCACGAACAGCGCCACCGCGAGATCCGTGTCGTGGCACAGCCCGGCCAGGTAGTCGTACAGCTCGTCGTTGCTGGCCGGGTAGAAGCTGTTGGGATGGCCCAGCAGCAGGCCCTCCATGCCCAGCCGCTCACCCGCCCTCACCACCGACTTGATGTCCTCGACGGTGTCGAAGGTGCCGTGGATGAGGAAGCGGTGCTCGCCCTTCGCCTCGTCCTGGGCGATCCGCATGAACTCGACGTACTCGTCCAGCGTGGTGCCGCATTCCGAGACCAGCAGGGCGCCCCAGAAGCCGTTCTCGATGTTCTTGCGCACGTCGTGGCGGATGCCGGCCTCGTTCAGCCGCCGCAGGTCGCCGCTGAAGCTCGGCAGGATGACGTCGCAACAGCCCTTCCAATGGGCCTGGGCGTGCTGCTTGGCCTCAGACTTCCGATAATCCACGTAGTGCCCTCCAGCATCCAGACCGCATCGGCCCGGCGTTCAAACAATCAGTCGCCGGCGCCGGCCTCGGCCACCGTCAGGATGGCGCCGTCGCGGCGCGTCCCCTTCAGCAGCAGCCCGGCCAGGGCGGTCAGCAACGCGAACCCGGCCAGCACCAGCAGGCCGCCCGAGAAGCTTTGCGTCTGCTGCTTCACGAAGCCGACCAGGAACGGCCCGACGAAGCCGCCCAGGGTGCCGACGCTGTTGACCAGCGCGAAGCCGCTGGCCGCGGCGGCTCCGCCCAGCAGGTCGCCCGTGTAGGCCAGGATCACGCCGAACATGCTCCACACGCCCAGCGCCGCGACGCAGATCGCGACGAACGACAGCGCGGGCTGCGGCGCCAGCCCGGCGCAGGCATAGCCGGCCATCGCCACCAGCGCGCCCGCGACCAGGTGCCACTTGCGGTCGCCGGTGCGGTCCGAATGCCGCCCCCACACCACCATGCCGATGCCGGCGAAGCTGAACGGCACCGCCGACAACAGCCCGACCTCGCCGTTGCTGAGGTCGCCGAACGACTTGATGATCTGCGGCAGCCAGAACACCGTGCCGAAATTGTCGCAGATCATGAAGAAGGTGAACAACGCGGCCATCAGCACCCGCGGGTCGAGCAGGCCCTGCCGCCAGGAGGTGGCGACACCCGCCGCCTTGGCCCGCTGCTCGCGGTCGATCGCCGCCTGCAGCGCGTCCTTCTCGCGGCGGGTGAGCCAGGCCGCGTCCTCCGGCCGTTCCGTCAGCAGCAGGATGACGCCGAGGCCGATCAGGATGGCGGGCACGCCCTCGCACACGAACACCAGCTGCCAGCCCTTCAGGCCGAGCAGACCGTCCAGCGACAGGATGCCTGCCGCCAGCGGGCCGCCGATCACGTAGGCGATCGCCGTCGTCGCCATCAGCACGGAGAAGGTGGCCCCACGCGCGCCGCCGGGCACCCACAGCGTCAGGTAGTACAGCAGCCCGGGCAGCAGCCCCGCCTCCGCCACCCCCAACAGGAACCGCGCCGCGTACAGCGAGTTGGCGCCGACCACCCAGGCCATCAGCGTCGCCACGATGCCCCAGGTGATCATGATGCGCCCGAGCCAGAGCCGCGCGCCGACGCGCACCAGGATCAGGTTGCTCGGCACCTCGAACAGGAAGTAGCCGATGAAGAACACGCCGGCGGCGAGGCCATAGACCTGCGGGGTGAAACCGAGGTCCTTGTTCATCTCCAGCGCCGCGTAGCTGATGTTGGCGCGGTCGATCAGGCTGACGAAGAACAGCAGCATCGCGGTCGGCACCACGCGCCGAACCAC
>CAXSFF010000150.1:0-6818 GCA_964236035.1 uncultured Acetobacteraceae bacterium | reverse complement strand
AGGACGACGGCCTGCCCGACGCCCAGGTGCCGGAGGCGGCTCAGTTCGAGGTGCAGAACCTGCCGGACGGCGCCCTGGTCTACCTGCTGGGCAGCCGCTACTGCGAGACCGACAAGCTGTCCAACATCGCCTGGTCGCTGTTCGGCGGCACGGCACCGGGCTGGTCGCGGGTGCAGGCGATCTGCGCCTTCGTGCACGACCGCATCACCTTCGGCTACCAGCACGCCCGCTCCGACAAAACCGCCTGGGACGGCTACAACGAGCGCCAGGGCGTGTGCCGCGACTTCGCCCACCTGGCGGTGACGCTGTGCCGCTGCATGAACATCCCGGCGCGCTACTGCACCGGCTACCTGGGCGACATCGGCATCCCGCCGGTGGAGGCGCCGATGGATTTCTCCGCCTGGTTCGAGGTGTACCTGAACGGCCCGGACGGCGGGCGCTGGTACACCTTCGACGCGCGGCACAACTTCCCGCGCATCGGCCGCATCCTGATGGCGCGCGGGCGCGACGCGACGGACGTGGCGCTGGTGACCACCTTCGGCCCCGCCTGGCTGAGCACGTTCGAGGTGGTGACGGACGAGATCAAGGGCTAACGTCGTTCCAGCATCGTAGAGGAACCAACCTTGAGACCCATCCTGATCCTGCTCGGCGCGCTTGCGGCGCCGCTTGGCGCGCACGCGCAGACGTTCATCTCCGGCGCCGACCTGGCCAAGGCCTGCGCGCCCAACAGCCGCGAGAGCGCATCCTGCACCGCCTTCATCGCCGGGGCGATGGACGAGGCGGACACCACGCCGGAACTGAAGGGCAAGGTCTGCCTGCCCGCCGGGACCAAGCTGAAGGTGCTGCGCGAGAGCGTCGCGTCGTTCGTGGCGGAGCGCCCGGACGCGGCCAAGGGTTCGGGCGTGGCGCTGGTGAACGCGATGGTGAGCAGCCACTTTCCCTGCAAGGCGGGCTAGCGGTCAGCCGGATCGGGGCTGTGCCGCGTCCATGATGACGTGACGAACGTCCTGCGGGGCGGCCTCGACGGCGTCGGCCAATTGGCGGAGCTGCCGCCGTGTGTCGTACAGCTGGTCCAGCAACGACAGCACGGTCGGCAGCGCGTCCTCCGTGATTTGCAGCTCCATCTGCAGCGTGACGATCAGGCGCACCCTCGCCACGTCGATGTCGCGGAACACCCAGCGGCCGGGTTGCCCTTCCGGCCGCACCCAGGCCAGTTCGATCCAGCGTTGCAGGTCTTCGGGGTGCAGCCCAGCCACTTGCCGGGTCATCATGTCGAGCGTGATCATGCCGGGTCCACCAGGTCGTAGCGCGGGTCGAACGGCGCCGCCGGCTCCCAGGTTGCCAGGAACGCCGCCAGCGCGTCGTCGGCGTCATTCAGCATCACCTTGAGCGTCACCAGCTGGTCGCCGGCCGGGTGCCCGCCATGCGCCGGCACGCCGCGCCCGCGCAGCCGCAGCAGCGTGCCCGTGTTGGACCGCTTCGGCACCGTCATCGCCACGGAACCCTTGGTGGTCGGCACCGTCACCTTGCCGCCCAGCACCGCCTCCCGCAGCGTGACCGGCAGCTCCAGCAGGATGTCGTTGCCCTCGCGCCGGAACGCGCGGTGCGGCGCAACGTGGATTTCGATCAGCGCGTCGCCCGCCGGACCGTTGGCGTAGCCCTCCGCGCCCTGGCCGCGCAGGCGCAGGACCTGCCCCGTCTCCACCCCCGCGGGGATCTTCACGTCGAGCGTGCGGCCGTCCGGCAGCGTCAGCGTCTGCTGCGCCCCGGCGACGGCGTCCAGGAAGTCGACGGTCAGGCTGTAGCTCTTGTCGCGGCCCCGGGTCGGGCGGTCGTCGAAGTCGCGCCCCTGCCGCGCGAACAGGTCGGCGAAGATGTCGCCCATGTCGCCGGCGCCCGCGGACCCGGCATACCGCCCGCCGCCGGCGCCCTCGGCGTAGCTGCGGTAGGTCGGGCGCTCCGGCTTCGGATCGCCGGCGGCGTCGATCTCGCCGCGGTCGTAGCGCGCGCGCTTGTCGGCGTCGCTCAGCAGGTCGTTGGCGCTGGAGACGGCCTTGAACTTCTCCTCGGCCGCCTTGTTGCCGGGGTTGAGGTCGGGGTGGTGCTTCTTGGCCAGCTTGCGGTAGGCGCTGCGGATCTGGTCCGCCGTCGCGTCGCGCGCCACCCCAAGGGTTTCGTATGGGTCCGCGGCCATTTGGTCTCCTTGATCGATCTTAGGACCCGTGCACCCGGTCGCCCAGCAGCTTCGCCAAAGTCGGCTCGATCGCCGCGGACAGCCGCGCCTGCGCCTGCGCCGTCGGGTGCAGCAACGGGTCCGGCGGCGTCAGATAGCGGTCCAGAAACGCCTCCTGGTCCAGCCGGCCGTCCCGCATGAACACGCTTGTCACATCCATATAGGTGACGCCGCCGGCATGGCCAAACCGCTGCGCCAGGCCCCCGTTGATTTGGGCCGTGGTCTGGTCGACCCAGGCAGAGCGTTGGCTGGGCAGCACCGACAGCAGCAGCACCCGCGTCTGCGGCAGGCGGGCGTGCAGGTCGGCGAGCACGGCGGCGATGCCGTCCAGCGTCTGCTCGGCGGTGTAGTGCGCCAGGCCGAGGTTGTTGGCGCCGATCAGCACCACGGCCACCTTAGGCTGGATGCCGTCCAGCTCGCCGTGATCCATGCGCCACAGCAGATGGCTGGTGCGGTCGCCCTTGAAGCCGAGGTTGACGGCGTTGCGGTCGCCGTAGAAGCGCTGCCACTCCGGCGCGAAGTCCCGCCAGGCCGGCGGTCCGCGGTCCTCCCAGTCCTGGGTGATCGAGTCGCCCAGGAACACCAGGTCGATGTGGCCCTGCCGCACCCGCGCCAGCTTCTCCTCGTGCCGGGCGTGCCACCACGGCGTCGTCTCACGCGAGGCGGGGATGGCTGCCGGGTTCGTCGTAGTGGCGGCGCAGAGCAGCAGGCTGGCGAGCAAGCCCAGCCGGCGCATCAGGCGACGACCAGGACGCCCAGGCACACGATGCCGAATGCGATGCAGTAGTACGCGAACGGGTTCAGCGCCATTTTGTCGTTGACCCGGAAGTAACGCATCAGCAGCGCCGTGCTGATCAGCGCCGTGATGCCGGCGACCACCGCCGCCATCGCCGACAGCTGCAACGTGCCGGGCGGGATGTCGGCGTGCAGCAGCTTCGGCACCTCCAGCACGGTGGCGCCGATGATGATCGGGGTGGCGATCAGGAACGAGAAATGCGCCGACCCCTCGTGGTCCACCCCGCGCAGCAGGCCGCCGACCATGGTGGCGCCCGAGCGCGACAGCCCGGGCAGCAGCGCCAGGCACTGCCAGACGCCGATCACCAGCGCGTCGACGGGGTTCAGCGTCGCGAGTGGCCGGTGCCCGGCGCCGCGGTTGCGCAGCCGCTCGCCGAACAGCAGCATCAGCCCGTTGGCGATCAGGAACCCGGCGACGATCGCCGGCGAGCCGAACAGGCCGCGCAGCGCATGCTCCAGCGCGAAGCCCACCAGCACGGCGGGGATGGTGGCGATGACGATCAGCACGAACAGGCGGCGGCTCTCGCGGTTCTGCTCCGTGGCGGACAGCCCCAATATGCCCATGGCCAGCGCCAGCCAGTCGCGCCAGAAGTACCCCAGCAGCGCCACGGCGGTGCCGACGTGCAGCATCACCAGGAAGGGCAGGAAGGCCGGCGCGTTCTGGTCCAGGTTCCAGTGCAGGATCGCCGGCAGCACCACCGCGTGGCCGAGGCTGCTGACGGGGAACAGCTCGGTGGCGCCCTGTATGATGGCGATGACGATCGCCTGCAGACTATCCATGACCGTCGCGACCCCTGGCAGATGACGCGGCGATCCCTGCCGGATACGCCGCGTCTTGGCAAGGTTCAGGCTGCCGAAGGGTAGTCCGTGTAGCCCTCGGCGCCGCCGCCGTACCAGTGCGTCTTGTCGTCGGACGGCGCCAGCGGGATGCCGTCGCGCAGCCGGGCGACCAGGTCCGGGTTGGTGATGAACGGCCGGCCGAACGCGATCAGGTCGGCGCGGCGATGTTTGCGGGCGTTCTCGGCGAGGTTCAGGTCGTAACCGTTGTTGGCCATGTACAGCCCGTCGAAGCGGCTGAGCAGGCGGGCGTAGTCGAACCCCGCCAGGTCGCGCGGGCCTTGGGTGGCGCCCTCGATGATGTGCATGTAGCACAGGCCGAGCCGGTTGACCTGCTCGACCGCGTGTTCGTACAGCGGCTGCGCCCCGATCTCGCCGCCTGCCATGTCGTTCGCCGGGCTGACAGGCGACAGGCGGATGCCGACGCGGCTGCCGCCCCAGACGTCGACGGCGGCTTCCGTCGCCTCCAGCATCAGGCGGCAGCGGTTCTCGATCGAGCCGCCGTACGCGTCGGCGCGCTGGTTGGTCTTGGCGCGCATGAACTGCTCCAGCAGGTATCCGTTGGCGGCGTGCACCTCGACGCCGTCGAACCCGGCGCGCTTGGCGCACTCCGCGGCGTGGGCGTAATCGGCGACCAGCCCCGGCAACTCGCTGGTCTCCAGGGCGCGCGGCGTCACCAGCGGCTGGAACCCCGTCTCCGTGAAGGCCTGACCCTCGGGCTTCACCGCCGAGGGTGCCACGGGAAGGCCGCCGCCGGGTTGCAGCGACGGGTGGCTGATGCGTCCGACATGCCACAATTGGCAGAAGATGCGGCCGCCTGCGGCGTGCAGGGCGTCGGTGACGATGCGCCATCCGGCGACCTGCGCGTCCGTGTAGATGCCGGGGGTGAAGGCGTAGCCTTTGCCCTGCTGGGTGATGTTGGTGGCTTCGGACACGATCAGCCCGGCGCTGGCGCGCTGGCGGTAGTACTCGGCGTTCAATGCGCCCGGGACGTCGCCCTTGCCGGCGCGGCTGCGGGTCAGCGGCGCCATCACGATGCGGTTGGGCAGCACCAGGTCGCCGCCAAGGGTGACGGGTTGGAACAGGTCGATATCCGGCATGGGCAGGCCTCGTTGTCGTGGTTGATGCAGTGCTGTGCCGACGGCATCGGAAGGTAGCCCGTCAGCTTGATACCCGTCATTGCGAGCCGCCGCTTGGCGGCGTGGCAACCCAGGGCCACGCGACGAGAACTTGCCGCGCGGCCTTGGGTTGCTGCGTCGCAAGCGCTCCTCGCAATGACGGCTGGGGAGGTCCGTCTCCAATGCCGCTGGTATTAGCCGGCAAGCGTCCGTTCCACCACCCGCGCGTGCAGCGCGGCGCCGTAGGGGATCGCCGCGTCGTTGAAGTCGTACGCCGGGTTGTGGACGTTGGGGGAGGGGCCGATTCCGACCAGGATGTGGGCGCCGGGCACCTGTTGCAGCATGAAACTGAAGTCTTCCGACGCCATCGTGGGGCCTTTGGCGCGGTCGACGCGCGCCTCGCCCACCAGGTCGGCGGCGGCGTCGGCGATGGCCTGCGACGGGCCGGGCGCGTTGACCAACGGCGCGAACAGCACCCGGAAGTCCACCGTCGCCACGGCACCGAACCCGGCCGCCACCCCCGCCGCCAGCGCGCGCACCCGTTCCTCGATCTGCGCCATCACCGCCGGCTTGAACGCCCGCGCGGTGCCCGACAGCAGCGCCGATTGCGGGATCACGTTGTAGGCGTCGCCGCTGGCGATCTTGGTGATGCTCAGCACGGCGGTGTCGTAGGGCGCGATGTTGCGCGACACTACGGATTGCAGCGCCGTGCCGAGGTGGCAGGCGGCCAGCACGGGGTCGATGCTATGCTCCGGCACCGCGCCATGGCCGCCGCGGCCTTCGATGACGATGTCGAAGAACGCGCCGCCTGCCATCGCCTCGCCGGGGCAGATGGCGTATTCGCCGAGCGGCAGGTTGGGCCGGTTGTGCATGCCGAAGATCACGTCGCACGGGAAGCGCTCGAACAGCCCGTCGGCCAGCATCGCCTGCGCGCCGCCGACGCCTTCCTCGGCGGGTTGGAAGATGAAGTGCACGGTGCCGCTGAAGCGCCGGGTCTCGGCCAGGTAGCGCGCGGCGCCGAGCAGCATGGCGGTGTGCCCGTCATGCCCGCACGCGTGCATGCGGCCCGGCGCCGTGCTGCGGTACGCAAGGTCGGTCGCCTCCTGCATCGGCAGCGCGTCCATGTCGCAGCGCAAGCCGACCCGGCCCAGGCCGTTGCCGTTGCGCAACACGCCCACCACGCCCGTCTGGCCGACGCCGCGATGCACCTCGACGCCCCACGCCGCGAGTTTATCCGCCACGATCGCCGCCGTGCGGTGCTCCTGCAACCCGAGTTCGGGGTGGGCGTGCAGGTCGCGCCGGATCGCCGTCAGTTCGTCGTGGAAGCGGCTGATATGCTCGAAGGCGGACATGCTCGGCTCCGTCGCAAGGGTGCCGCCACGGTAGCGCAAGCCGCCGGAAGCGCCAGCGGGAACGGCGTCCGGGTTGACCCGACTCCGGGCGGCGGGTACTTCCCGCGGCCTGCGACGCTGGCGAAGGGGAGTTGGACGATGGCTGATGAACAGGTCGCAGAGGCGGCCAAGAGCCGTGCACGGCAGGACGCCGATCCCGAGTCGAAGGTAGGCGGGATCGCCGCGGACCGTCTGCTGTCCATCATCGAGCGGGTCGAGCGGTTGGAGGAAGAGAAGAAGGCCCTGACCAACGACATCAAAGACATCTTTTTGGAGAGCAAATCGGCCGGTTTCGACGTGGCCGTCCTGAAGCAGCTGATCCGGCTCAGGAAGAAGGAGCCAGCGGAAGTAGAGGAGCAGGAGTCGTTGCTTGACCTGTACAAGAGGGCTATCGGGATGTGATTGCCTGCGGACCAGGCAGGGCGTGATTATCAAGCGAGCCAT
>CAXSFF010000149.1:0-6833 GCA_964236035.1 uncultured Acetobacteraceae bacterium | reverse complement strand
CCTCGATCTCGTCGAGGGTGAGGAGGGGAACCTCGATGACTGCGGTCTTGGAGATCCCCAAGACCAGGCGGCCCCCTGCCGTGGGTTGGCGGTAGCTCGTCAGGATCAGGAGGTCACCACGCTCAACGATCATCCCGATCGCCCTGACGAGGCGCGATCCCTCCTCCAACGCGTGCATGTCAGGCACGTCGTCGGCAATGAGACCGTGTCGACCGTTCGCCGGACGGCGAGCGTAGCGGAGCAGTTGTTCCCCAGCCTCCTCCTGCGACCGGGATCGCAGGTCGAGGACATTCCAATGTCCGCCTACGGCACGTGCCGCGAGACGAGCGAGAGCCGTCTTCCCCATTCCGCTTCCGCCATGGAGCAGTCCCAAGGATGCGGCGCGAGCTGCGGATCCAACCCGTTCGACGAGGGCGGCCCGCGGGATGAGGTCCGCCGGAAGTGGGATGTGCGCTTCGGACTCCCATTCTCCAGTCGCACCCGGACCGACAGCCGATCCTCCCAGCGCTCCCGCCAGTATGGCCAGCAAGGTGTTATTCACCCGACGCGATATGCTGACGTTCGTGCTCGACGAGAGCAGGTCCCTCAGCTCCTGATGGGTGCATACCCTGGAGCCGCGTCGCGAGCACACCATGAGGATGTGAAGGAAGAGGATGGCGACGTAGCGTGGGCTTTCCGCCAACGGTACGTCATAAGCCTCGAGGCAGACCTCCGCGACGCGGTCCCCGAAGCGTGCGGCGAGGTCGCCGATGTCGCCCTCGCCGCACCGCCATTCGATCCTGCGAAGCAGCTCCCGCCGGAGGCGCTCGTCGTCACGTTCCCGGACGAAGGCGAGCGCGTCCGGATCGAGATTAAGGTTAAGCAGGACGTCTCGGAGATTGCCAAGGTCTTCTCCCTTGGCGGCGGAGAGCCAACGTTCGATCCCGGGGACGTCGCCGGTCCGGTGCTCAATGTTTCGTTCCCTCGTGACCGACGCCGTGGTCATGAGGGTCAGCCTGACCGCACGTGCGGGGTTGTCCTTCGTGAGCTTTACGAAAGCCGAGATCGCGTCCCGCGCCTGCTTGTCGGCCAGGCTGATGGTGCCCTGCACGTCCTTCACCTGCACCGCGACTAGCGAACCCGCTGCCGCAAAGGCAAAGTCCTCGGCGACCTCCAAGTGCATCTCGGAGCCGGGCGGTAAGTCCAGCCAGGCCAGGGCGGATGCGTAGACCTGATAGGCATACCCACGCAGCGACGCGACGGCCTCGCGAGTGGTATCTCCGACAACCCGCTGGTTCGCAGGGTCGGACGCGCGAAGAAGAAAGTCCGGTATGCTGATCGCCCGGAAACCGGACGACATGCCTTCCGACACCTACTAACACCTCTCCCACAGGCGCATCAGATTAGACCCGCCAATTGATCAATCACACAATACAGACACGTCGAACGCTTGGATAGCAAGAGCAATCATCGCGCGGGTGCATCAGGTCGTCTAGCCGAACGGCACCGTAGCTGGCGCCTAAACGTCCGCTTCCGTGATTCCCGTGCGCCTGACCCAATGGCCGAAATAAGCGCAATGCTCTCACACGATCGGATTTCTGATGTCACACGGTAGCTGATCCTCCTCTCGGACTCCGGGTAGCTAAGCCCGAGCAGCGGGCCGTGCCTTTACTGCATATTTGGTCAGTCACAGCAGGTCAGGGCGACAAGCCGAGTCTCGCCCTGCTTTCCAGACATGAGGTACGGCAACTATCCTGGTGCCGGCATCGGACGCCAGATCTACGCCGCTTGCCTACAACGAGGAACAAAGCTAGAACTTGGGCGGCGGAGGAGGAGCTTCCCGTGGAGAACGTGCGTAAGCACTTGGACTTCATACAGGCGGTCGTGGCACGGCTGGCGACCTATTCGTTGACGCTGAAGGGCTGGGCAGTGACGCTTGTGGCCGCGCTGATCGCTCTAGGCGGCCAGGGCGCCGACAAGGTTGGCCTGAACGCCACGCTGCTCGCCCTACTGCCCGCGCTGGCCTTCTGGTGGCTGGACGCGGCCTGCCTCCGTCGCGAGCGGCTGTTCCGCAGCCTCTACGATGAGGCGCGCAGGCGCGAGGAGACCGACTTCTGTATGGGTGTAGATCACCTGAAGACCGCCGTAGGCCCAACGTGGCGCGTCGCCCTGACGTCAGGGAACTTGCTGTTCTACGGCCTCCTTGCGCTAGCGGCGGTGGCCTTTCGCTTGTTGAAGCTCACGGGAGTGGCCTGATGGCACGCAAGGTATTCTTCAGCTTCCACTTTGCCCGCGACGCGTGGAAGGTGAGTCAGGTCAGGAATGCTTACGTCATTGACAAGCGCGGCGACAGTCAGCCGATCCTCGACAAGGCCGCCTGGGAGTCCATCAAGCGCAAGGGCGACATAGCCATTGAGCGTTGGATCGCCGAGCAGATGAGCGGCTGTTCCACGGTCGTCGTCCTCTATGGGGCCGAAACATACAAGCGGCCGTGGGTCAAGCACGAGATTCAGAAGGCTCACCGCGAGGGCCGCGGCCTCCTGGGCGTCAGCCTGACGGGCATGCGGGGCGCCGACCAAGTTGTAGACTATTCGGCCGGCCCGAGCCCGTTCGACGGCCTCTCCCTCAAGGACGCCGCCGGCCGCGCGTGCGCCTATCCCACCTATGGATGGGTGGCGAACAACGGGCGTGCCAACCTCGACGCCTGGGTAGAACAGGCGGCAAAGCGGGCGGGGTACTGAGGCAGTCGGCAGGCACACCCGGGGAAAGGATGCCCTACTTCACGGAAGGCCACGCCCGGGAGTTCGTGCGCCGCGTCTTACGGGCTAAGGGCCGGGTGGGCACGGCCGGCCGGCTCAACGAGGAGGCGCTTGCGAGGCAATCCCTGGAGGCGCGGGCCACGGACAGCTTCGACGTATTCCGCTCGCACTCCCACTAGGACGCCGAGCTGGTCTTGGGCGCCGCCAAGCTGCTGGAGGATCGCTTCCTGAATGTCTACGAGGACTAGGTGGTGAACAGGGAGCGCTTCGGTGCGGCCACCACCCCGGCCCATGCAAGAATGATCCGCGCCCTTATGCGACAGTCCTGCTCCCTGCTTTACCTCTGCACGGCCAATTCCATGGATTCCCGGTGAAAGTCTTGGGAACTCGGCTACTTCGATGCGTTCCGCGGAACGGTCGCCGTCCTTCCCCTTACTCGACACGGAGGACGAAACGTTCTCGGGTTCCGAGTACCTCGGCCTTTACCCTGCGATGAAGCTGGAGAAATCGTCCGAGAGGCAGGTCCGGAGCCGTCTCGGAACGGTGCGGCCGGGAAACCACGCGTCCTTGTGGAGGGTGCGGGCGAGCCTGCATCGGAGCTGCAGACTGGACTGCCCGCGCCGCAGGTTGAGGCTGGCGGCTCAGCTGGCCAGGTCCGGCAGGCTCGCCGATAACCTACTCAGGATGGAACGCATCAGGCCGAGATAGCTGACGTCGTCGCTCAGCTCTGGCCCCAGCCCATCGTCGCCGCGTCGCGCTGGAAAAGCATTGCCGCAGCAGCGCCGGTCGAGGCTATTGGGAAGGTGGGAGCGGCAGGGTGCCTCTTCCTGAAGAACTCGTGCTCCTCCTCCACGCCCTCCATGCCCCCGATGAGCACCGCAGCGTCGAGACGGCCGGCCAGCATCTCCCGCCGCATGGCTGCGAGGCTCGCCTCCTGGTTCCCGGGAATCTCCGGGGTGAGCACGACGCGCTCGAAGGCTACGTTGTCCGCAGGGAAATCCTTGCGGAAGAACCTGCTTTGGTAAACCTCGAAGCGCTCGCCGACCCGACCGTCGCGGGCCGCCATCTGGAGGCGGATGATTGGCGTTATCGCGGGATGCCCGCCGAACACCAGGGTGGCATCACGCTCCGCCGCGGCTATCGCCAACCCCCTCACCGCGTCGCGGATGGCGAGGACGTCCGCCGTCTCGAAGTAGCGAGGATGCCGGCCCGGCAGGGGCACGCTCGCCGAGAGGAAGATGCGGAGGCGACGGGCGCCGCTCACGCTGGCGGCCCGAAGCTGCGCCTGAGACAGCCGGCGGCGTCGGTGAGCGCCAGCCCTCTCGCGGTGGACAGGTTGGTGTCCAGCCAGGACAGGTGCTCGCGCCAGCGCCGCATCAGCCCGCTGTCGTCGTAGAGCAGGATGGCAGGCGGGAGGTAGGCACGCCCGTCCTCCCATTGCCGCGCATGGAACCCTGCTGCGAGCTGGTACTGTTCGGCGTCCGGCACCCCGACGGTGGGAAGGATGAGCACCTCGTTGCCGGCGGCCTCGCGGCGCCTCACGACAAGCGCCCGGTCCGGGGTCTGGTAGGCATGCAGCCCGGCGTCGCGCGCCTCCCGCACGAACTCAGCAACCAGAAAGTTGTGACGCGCGGCAAGGGCCCGGGCGCGCAGTCCCTCAACTGCGTCCACGATGGCCGACAGCTGCACGGAGGTCAGGCGTGCGGCAGGCCCAATGTTGCCGCCCGGTTCAAAGCTGCCGTCCTCCAGCAACAAGAAGGTGCTCAGCGCCGATGGAGCGAGTTCCTCTTGACCTGGCCAGGTCACCTGCAGCATCTGGATGCAGGCGCTGTTCGCCTTCGCCAGCTCCTCCTCCGTCCATCGGCTGACAAGGAACCCGGGCGTGTCCAGGACCAGCGCCACCTCCGTGTCGGACAGGCGGTGCCACAGGACGTCCTGGAACGGCTCCCCGGGCCGTATTGAGCCGTGCGTGTCGAGGAACACGTCGAAGCCGGCCGCGTCGAGCTCCTCGTAGAGCTGCGCGGCCACGCCGCTCGCCTCGGCCCGTCGGTAGCTGATGAACAGGCGCCGACGGTGCCGGAGCAGCCCATAGCCTTCCATGACGTAACCAGCGAGGCGTTCCATATCGGCCCCGCACTCGGCGAGCGAGGCCCCGTTCAGGTGGGCGAGCGCGGACGGCACCAGCTCGGCGAACTTTGCCTTGTCCGACACCACCGGCAGCACTAGGTGGCCGCGAGCCTCCAACGCCAGCAGCCGTGCCTCGTCCTCGGCCGACGGCGGGCCCGAGAGGGCGAACAGCACCGCGACCGTCGACTGCTTCGGATCATGCTCCTCGTCGGCTACGAGGAGGCGCAGGAACTTGGCGCCGTTCACACCCAAGTCGCGCATCGCCAACCTCACCGCAGCCGCCAGCTCTTGCACCTGGCTGGCCACGTCGGTGCCGAGTGCTACCAGCTGGTACTTGCCGCGCAGCGAGAGCGGAACCACCAATCTTTCATCCTAGGTCGTCAAGCCGTCGAGCAAGACGGACACAACAGTCTACCCTGCGAGACGGCACGGCGGAAGCATCCTGCCTGCGCTTCCGATTCTACCATGCCCGGCTGCGTCCTCCTTAATCATCGGGATGATCGCCGCTCAGACACGGGTAGGAATTGTGACCGCCCCTGCAGGCCCGTCGTCCTGCTGCGCCAGTGCCGGTCCGTTTTGGGAGCCGTCAACCCGCACACGATTGCGAGGTCAAACAGCGCCAGGTCGCGGATGCGGCCCTCACGTTGAATGGTAAGACTGACGTACTAAACCTGCTTGAGCTTGAGGGGCGGCTTGGGACCGACGAAAATGCCCTTGTTCCATGGAACCACGGTCCGAGTGGTCGGGAGCACAGGCTTGAAGTTTAAGGGCTGAATGGCGCTTTCCTGAGCCGCGGAAGGGCGGCAGGAGATTGGGTATCTAGCCTTGTGGCTGCGCGCCAGTCGTGTCCGTGCAGGTGGCTGAGATCATGTCCGCTTTCGGGGAGTCATCACGAGCACCTGAACGTCCGGTATGAGGCGCAAAGCTGCCATAGGCCGGATGAGATTTCTCCGTTCACCCTCCATAAATACCGCTATGACGCGGCCACGCGACGCCCAGAAACATCTGGTTCGCACACGGTGACCACGCAGCCTCAGTCGCCGTCCCACCACTTCACCGGCCTCGGCTCGCCTGCCTGATCCTGGCCGCGGGCACGATTGGGCGAGCCGGCTGGCCGGCCGACCTTGCGGCGAGCCACGGCAGGCTCGGTAGCTTGGCTCGTCGGCCTGGAGCCGTGTGCCTGCGCCAGGGCCGCCCTGCTGTCCTCCAGGGCCTGCCGGAGCATCCTGGCCTCATCCTGGCTGGCACGGGCCAGCCTGCCCGCCTCCTCCAGCGCCAGCTCCGCGTGACCCAGCCGCGTCCGCGCCCTGTGCAGCTGCTCGCTCAGCTCCTGCACCTGGCGGGCACTCTCCGCACCGTTCTGGTTCCACGCCTCGTCGGAGCGCGCGTCCCGCTCGCAGGCGTCCACGGCGGATGCCGCAGCCTGACGCTCCCCACCACGCCCTGCTTGCGGCAGCGCCAGCCGAACCACGGGGATCTCGCCGTCCTGCCTGAAGCGGTGCCGGTGTGCTGCCGGCCTCGCCTGCTGCGTGGCGTGGCGCGGAGAGCCGGCCTTCACCGGCGCGCCGGTGCCCAGCTTGCCCAAGGCCTGTCGCATGCGTGTCTCCGCGCGCTCCTCGGCTGTCTCTGCCTCGGTGCGTGGCGTGTGCAGGGTCTGACTGGTCAAAGGGCTGTGGCTTTCAAAGGAAGCGCAGGACGTCGCTGGCGCGTCGATGGTGAGGTGGCAAGGCCGATCCTGGCCGGGCAGGTCATGGAGTCGGAGAATGGCGACGTGGCCAGCCTTTACAGCATCGCAGCAGAGTGCAGGACTATCCCGCTTTCTCCAGGTTTCATATCAGGATGCTCAAGTCGACGAACACTGGACCGGACATGACCGAGAACGACCCTGACTTCGCCCTCGACGGCAGCAGGCACGATCGCATGCTGGCGCTGACCACACAGATCGTGGCGGCGCACATCAGCCGCAAC
>CAXSFF010000148.1:0-6837 GCA_964236035.1 uncultured Acetobacteraceae bacterium | reverse complement strand
GCGGGTGGAACACGCCGAACTCGTATTCCATGAACGACAGGATGGTGAACAGGCTGGGGCAGCGGAACGGCGACATGCCCAGGTACTTCGACTGGAACGAGAACGCCAGCCGCACCCGCTCGTCGCTGAAATAGGTGGCGAGGTCGGTGTCGACGGTGCGGTGCGGGCGAAGCTGCCGCAGCGAGCGCAGCACGTCCGGGCGCAACAGGTCGCGGGCGGTGTGGAACGGCGACTCCAGGATCGGGCGGAAGGCGGCGAGCTTGGCGCGGTTGTCGGCCATGAAGCGCGGCAGTGCGGCGGCGTCCTTGGCGGAGAAGCGGGCAACCTCGCTGGCGAGCTTGGCCATGTCGCCGCTGGCCAGCAACGCGCCGCCGTCCTCGAACACCAGCTTGTACATGGGATCGAGGCGGATCAGGTCGAGTTCGCGGTTCATGTCGTAGCCGCAGGCGGCGAAGATGTCGTCCAGCACGCGCGGATACAGGAAAAAGGTCGGCCCCATGTCGAAATGGAAGGTGCCGGCGGCGCTGGGCGCGTCGATGGTGGCGGAGCGCCCGCCAACCCGGTCGTGACGCTCAAATAGAGTAACGTCCGCTCCGGATTGGGCGAGCAGCATGGCCGCCGCCAGTCCGCCAGGGCCGGCGCCAATGATCGCGACCCGCCGGGTCAAGTCGAAATCCCCCCATGGATCAGGGCAAACCGGGGGGTCGACGCTATGCGCATAAGGCGAAACCTTCATCTCGTCCGCCATCATCGTGACGGCGCGGGTTGGCAACGCCTGAGGCGGGCGTTCGTCCCTTATGCCCGCCTACATTAGGCAGTGATGCAAGTAGTGCGTTCGGCGATCTTGTCAGGGTGCAGCCGCCGATTCTAGCAGCCCCGGAACGTTGGCGGGCGGCGCTCGGCGAAAGCGGCCAGCCCCTCGCGGTAGTCGTCGCTGTCCAGCGCCCGGCGGCGCGCGGCGGCGGCGCCCGGGTCCGGCAGCCCGGCAACCAGGCCGAGCAGCTGCCGCTTGGCGGCGCTCACCGACAGCGGCGCGTTGGCCGCGACCTGCCGCGCCAGGGCGTAGGTGAACGTCTCCAGCTCCGCCTCCGGCACCAGGTGGTTGAGCAATCCCGTGCGCAACGCCCGCTCCGCATCGACGGGTGCCCCCGTGGCGAACATCTCCATCGCCATCCCAGGGCCGGCGCGCAGCAGCACGTTGCGCAGCCCGGCCGCGTCATACGGCAGACCGAGTTTGCCCGGGGTGAACGCCAGGCTGGCCGTCGAGTCGCCCACCGCGAAGTCGCAGCGCAGCGCCAGGTCGGCGCCGCCGCCCCAGGCCGAGCCGTGCAGCATGGCGATCACGGGGGCCGGGTACTCCTCCAGGCAGCGGAAGGCGCGTTGCAGCAATCCCGCCGGGTCGAGCGGGTCGATGCCGGGCGCCAGGGCGCGGATGTCGAACCCGGCGCACCACACGCGGTCGTCCGGCCCGGCGCGCAGCACCACCGCGCGGGTGTCGTCCGGCAAGGCGGCGACGGCTGCGATCAGCGCCTCCAGCATCGCCGTGCTGAGCGCGTTGCGCCGCGCCGGGTCGGCCATGCGCAGCACGGCGACGCCCGCGCCGGCGGAGGCGGCCTCGATCATGTCGGGCGGCCGGCGAGCGGGTGCTCCTGGAAGAAGCGCAGCATTTCGGCGGTGGCGTCGGGGCCGCCAGGGTCGGTGAAGCTGCCGGCTGGGCTGCCGCCGGACCAGGCGTGGCCGGCGCCGTGCACGGTCCATTGCTCGATGAGGGTGGCGCCGGTGCGGTCGGCGAACACGTGGCGGGTGTAGCCGCGGCCGCTTGGCGCCCGGCCCTCGATGGTGCGGCGATGCAGCGACCCGGCGCCGGCCTGGGTCGCGACCGCGTCGGCGTTGGCCGGGTTGACCGTGGTGTCGCGGTCGCCCTGGAACACGATGGTCGGGACGGTGGCGCCTGCCGCCGCGCCCGGGCGGCCCTGCCGCATCGCCGCGAAGGCGGAGCCGACGTCGTGCGCCGCCCCGCGCGCCAGGCCGGAATGCGCGCAGACGGCGGCGAACAGCTCCGGATAGGCGGCGCCCATCACCACCGCCAAGGCGCCTCCCGCCGACAGCCCGGCGACGAACACCTGGCCCGGGTCGACCGCGTAGTCACGCATCACCAGCCGCGTCATGCCGGCGACCAGCGACGGCTCGCCCCTGTCGCGCACCTGGTCGGCGGGGTCGAACCAGTTCCAGCACTTGTTGGCGTTGGCGGCCTTGACCTGGCCGGGATACAGCACGAGCAGGCGCTCCGTCTCGGCGGCGGCGTTCATCCGGGTACCGGTGGCGAAATCGGCCGGCGACTGGGTGCAACCGTGCAGCATCACGACCAGGCCCATGGGCCGCCCGTCATAGCTGGCCGGCACATACAGCTTGTACGGCCGGGTTCCGGCGGCGTTGGCGAACTCGCCGTCCAGGAACCTGGCTCCCGCCGGCAACACGGGCTCCGGGACCGCTGGCCCGGGCGCGTCCCGGCCGCCGGGCAGCACCTCGTTGAGCAGCGTGGTCATGTTGGCCATGGCGCCCTTCATCGCGCCCAACTTCATCGCATCGGGCCGCATCGCACCTGATTTCAGCAGGCGGGAGGCGTCGCGCAGGCTTTGTCGGAACAGGTTCTTCATCGCGGCATGGTCCAGAGGTTGGGGCATCAGCGGATGCGGTCGGCCAAGGCGGTGCGGACTTCGGGGCTGGCATGCAGCGCGCCCAGCACGGTGACGGAGCCGATGGTGGCACGCGCCAGTTCAGGCGTGATGTCGGCCGCCAAGGTGGCCAGGCCGAGCACGTTGATGCTGAGCATCTCGCCCGCCCGGTGCGCGGCCTCCAGCTGTGCCCGGGTGTAATGGCGCAGGCCGAGGTCCAGCGTGCGGTGCTTGACCGCCTGCCGCGTCACCTCGGCGTGGCGCTCGAGCTGGTTGCGGATGGCGGTGCGGATGAAGTCGCTGCGGCTGGAGTAGAAGCCGTCCTGCACCATGAGGTCGATGTGGCCGAGATCGACGAAGCCGAGATTGATGGTGATCTTCTCGGTCTCGGGGACTTTAGGGCGTAGTTCAACAATTGGCTTCATCGACATGCACCATCCACCTGGATGGTTTATGGATGGTTAACGGTTTGAGTGCAAGGTGAGTTTATCATCCGCCCGCTGCCGTCCGCAGCGATGCCGCAAGAAAGCCTGCCGTGGCTTGCTGGTCACTCAAAGGGAGCCGCCCCATGCGTTCGGCATCCTTGGCCTCGATGGTCGCTATCTTGGCCGGTCGCACGATAGACAGGGCCGGCAACCCGGCTTCGGCAAGGTTCGATACCTCCACGTCGCCTGACCAGCGGCGATGCGCAGCGCTGGTGATCATCAGCACCCAAAGCAGCGTCGGCATGCCCTCGGCGGCGTGGTGCGCCACCACCAAGGCTGGACGCCGCTGTTGCACGGGCCGGTTGGTGTAGGGGAACGGGACCTTGACGACGTCCCATACCTCAAAGCCCGTCATAGGCTTCGGCATCATCAGCACTATGCCACTCGCCAAAGGCCGCGAACGGGTCGTCTGCTTCTACGGTGGCAGCCTTGGCCAGCACGACCCGCCCTGGTTCGATAATGTAGGCAAGTTCATCGCCTGGCTTGAGGCCAAGCGCCAATCGGACCGCTTGCGGCACTGTGGTCTGCGACTTGCTGGTCAATCTACTCAGGATCATGCCTGGACAGTAAGGAACTTCCTTACCTACCGCAAGATGTCCGCCATCAACCGGGCATCGTGGTGCGATGCAGGACCTCCGCGGCGGACGTGCCCTCTGGGACGACCAGCATCGCATCCGGGCGGCCGCCGGGCACCACCGTCACGGCGCCTTTCGGGCACAGGCCCAGGCACTTCGACTCGATCACCCGCACGCTTTGCCGGCGCCCGGTGGCGCGCAGTTCGCGCTTCAAGGCACGCGCCAGCCCCTCGTCGCCATCGGGGCCGAAGCCGCCGCCCAGCTTCTTGCTGCATTTGCCGCAGACGATGACGACGTCCTGCCAGGTTGTGGCGACCGCGCCGATGCCGGTAGTGGGCTTGTGCTCCATGCAACGCAAACAATGGCGGACGGCTGCGGGTTGCATCGCCGGTCGTGCAGGGCCTCAAGCAGCCAGCACCCGGGCGACCTCGGCGCGGAGGGCAGGCAGCACCTCCTCCGTGAACCAGGGGTTGCGCCGTTCCCACACGCCGGTGCGCCAGGACGGGTGCGGCAGCGGGAAGTACCGCGGCAGGTGGTCGCGCCACGCCCGCACCCTGTCGGTCATGGCGCCGCGCCCGAGCGCATTCACCTGCGCGTAGCTGCCGACCAGCAGCGTCAGCCGCAATGCCGGCATCAGCCCGAGCAGCCGCGGCCGCCACAGCTGCTGGCACTCCGGCCGCGGCGCGGCGTCGCCGCCGTTCGGCAGCCGCCCCGGGTAGCACAGCCCCATCGGCAGGATCGCGATCTGGCGCCCGTCGTAGAACACCTCCGGCGTCAGCCCGAGCCACTGCCGCAGCCGCACGCCGGACGCATCGGTCCAGGGCGTGCCGCTGACGTGGACCTTGGTGCCGGGCGCCTGGCTGGCGATCAGCAGCCGCGCCGTGGTCGACACCCGTAGGATCGGCCGCGGCCCCAGCGGCAGCGACCCGGCGCAGACCGTGCAGGCCCGCGCCTCCGCCGCCGCCCGTTCGAGAGTGTCGTCAGGAGAGTTCGTAATCGACTTCGGCCTCGTACACCGCCTGGTCCTTGCCGAGACGGGAGCTGAACAGCGTGAAATGGGTCACGGGCATCGGGTCCGCCCGCAACAAGGTATGCGCCTGCAGCCAGCCGACAAGCTTGTCCGCCGGCGCGTTGTCCAGCCGCGCCAGGCTGACATGCGGGTTGAAGCGCCGCCGCTCCGGCTCGAAGCCAATGCGCTGCATGGCCGTCTCGATCTTGTTCTGCAGGTGCTCGAGCCGCGGGTTGCGCTCCACGGCGGCGTACAGCGAAACCGGGCGGCCCGCCTTCTCGAACACGTCGACGCCCAGCATCTGCACGGTGAGCGGCTTGCCGCGCAGGGCCGCCAGCGCCAGGTCGACCTCCTCGGCGCGGTGCCCCGGCATCTCGCCGAGGAAGCGCAGCGTCAGGTGGTAGTTCGCCGGCGGCACCCAGCGCGCGCCCGGCAGGCCGCCGATCAGCCGCGACAGCCGCTCGCGCAACTCGAACGGCAGATCCAGCGCCACGAACAGCCTCACCCCGGCGGCACCTCGGCCAGCAGCTGCTCGACCAGCGGCTTGATCCGCGCCACCACGCGCTTCACCCCGGCGGCGTTGGGATGGATGCGGTCGGCCTGGTTGAGCACCGGGTCGGCGGCGACGCCTTCCAGGAAAAAGCGGTCGAACAGCAGGGTGTCGCGCTGGCCGAGCTTGGCGAACACGCCGCGGAACTGCGCCCCATAGGCGGCACCCATGTTCGGCGGCGCCTCCATCCCCGACAGCAGCGTCGGCAGGTGGCGGGCGGCCAGGGTATCGAGCATCACCGTGAGGTTGGCCTGCATGTCGGCGGTGCTGGTGCCGCGCAGGCCGTCGTTGCCGCCCAGCTCCAGCAGCACGGCATCAGGATGGTCGGCCAGCGCCCAGTCCAGCCGCGAGCGCCCGCCCGCCGTGGTGTCACCGGACACGCCGCCGTCCAGCATCGTGACGTCATGCCCGTCCGCCTTCAGCGCCGCCTGCAACTGGGCCTGGAAGCCGTCCGCCTGCGGCAGGCCGTACCCGGCCGCCAGCGAGTCGCCGAACACCAGCAGCCTGACCGCGCGCGCTTCACTTGTGGTTGGGCAGAGCACCGCAATGGCCAGGGTTATCGTAGCCAACCAGCGCGGCGGGCCATATTGAGGGTCAATGGACACTTCACAGCCTCCCATCGGCGCCGCACCCCTCGTTCGCGTGCGGGACCTGCGACTGACCGTGCCCGCCGCCGCCGGGCCGGTCAACATCCTGGCCGGCATCGACCTCGACGTCGCCGCCGGCGAGGCGGTCGGCATCGTCGGCCCGTCCGGCTCCGGCAAGACCAGCCTATTGATGGTGCTGGCGGGGCTGGAGCACGCCACCGGCGGCAGCGTGCAGATCGCCGGGCGCGACATCACCCACCTGAAGGAGGACGCGCTGGCGCGGTTCCGCCGTGACACCGTCGGCATCGTGTTCCAGGCGTTCCACCTGATCCCGACCATGTCCGCGCTGGAGAACGTCGCCGTGCCGCTGGAGCTCGCCGGCGCGCGTGATGCCGAGCAGCGCGCCGCCGACAGCTTGCGCGCGGTCGGGCTCGGCCACCGGCTGACGCACCTGCCGGGTCAATTGTCGGGCGGCGAGCAGCAGCGGGTGGCGCTGGCCCGCGCCTTCGCCCCGGCGCCGCGGCTGCTGCTGGCGGACGAGCCAACCGGCAACCTCGACATCGCCACCGGCAGGATCGTGATGGACCTGCTGTTCGACATGCAGGCGCGGCACGGCACCACGCTCTTGCTGATCACCCACGACCCGGCGCTCGCCGCCCGCTGCGGCCGTCAGGTCCGCATCGCCGATGGCCGGGTGGCGGTGGGCAGCGACGCATGAGGCTCGCCTTCCGCCTGGCCCAGCGCGAGTTGCGCAGCGGCGTGCGCGGCATGCGCATCGTGCTGGCGTGCCTCGCGTTGGGCGTGGCCGCGATCGCCGCCGTCGGCAGCCTGCGCGCCGGGGTGGATGCCGGTCTCGCCAGCGACGGCCGCGCGCTGCTCGGCGGCGACCTGTCGATCGGTGGCGGGGCGGAGCCGCTGCCGGACGCGCTGCGCAGCTGGCTGGTGGCGCGCGGCGG
>CAXSFF010000147.1:0-6847 GCA_964236035.1 uncultured Acetobacteraceae bacterium | reverse complement strand
CTGCTCGGGCTCAGGCAGAAGCCGCCGCGGGTGTACAAGGGGCAGCACGACCCGCACGTGGTCCTTCGGGCCTGGCGGGCGCTGCACGACATGCCGGTCTGACCGCGCCGTGTTGGCCGTTGACGTTTTTCATGGTCGCTCCGGGCTGCATCGCCCGGGCTGCATCGCCAATGGCATCGGACCCTGAGGAGGTTGACAATGATGGATTTCGCGGAGCGGGGACAGGCGTTCGAGGCCAGGTTCGCCCACGACGAGGAATTGAGGTCCCTGGTGGGCGCGCGGCGCGACAAGCTGTTCGCGGCCTGGGTGGCGGAGCGCCTGCGCCTGCCCCAGGCGGCACGGCCAGGCTTGGTCGCCTCCATCCTGGCGCTGCGCGACGGCCCCGGCCACGACCGGCTGGTGCTCGCCGTCACCGCGGACCTCTGCCTCGACAACGGTGACACGGCGAGCGACGCCGCACTCGCCAGCGCCCTGGAGACATGCGGCGAGCGAGCGCGCCAGCAGCTCACGGCTGACTGCGACAATGCCACCGCCCAGGCCGCAGGCGAGTAGCGCCAACGGGCTTTGATCCCGATCGGTCAGGGCGGCAAGGAAGGCCAGGGGCTCTACCTCTGGACCCTGCCAAAGGCAGGGCCCTTGGGAACCCTTCTCCTGAAAGAGGCCGGTCCAGGGAGCTCTCCCTGGCAGATCCCGCTTCCAGGCATAGGGCAGAGGCCTGGCTTTGCTTGCCTAGGCCCTCAAGCCCTGCACCTGCCGTTCTGCGACCCTGAACGCGTCCTGCACCGCGCTGTGGGCGTCCGGGTGCGCCCGGCGGTCCTTGCCGTGATGCGGGTCGTGCGAGACCTCCAGGGTGCGGCCCGCCAGCGCAAGCCGGATGTGCACGCCGACGTGATGATCCGGCATCCCTCTGCCGCCCGACGCCTCCACCGTCACACGGCAGAACAAGAGACTCCTGCAGTGCCGCTCCAGCTTGTCGACGTGCTGACGGATGTCGACCTCCAGCGCCGGTGAGCCTTGCAGTCCGTGGAACGCGATCTCGAGAGGGCTTTGCATGGAGCTCCCCGGGTTCAAGGCGTGATCGCAAGGGCGGTCCCGGATAGGGTCCGGGGTCGCTTCTTGCCGGAAGGATCAGGCGACGACGAGATCGTTCTCGACCGCAGTCGCACCGGGCGCGGCCCATGCGGTCATCAAGGCAATGGAGCGGTCGTAGGGTGTGTGTACGGTGCCGCTCAGTCGAATGCGGCCGCCCTCGGCGCTGACCTTGACCATCGCGGGGTCGAACAGCCACGAGCGGTGCAGCGCGTGCATGATGTCGTCGCTCAGCGTCGCCGTGTTCACGCGCGCGGATTGTGGTCCGGTCGCTCACCCCACGACGCCGTGCAGGCGCTGCACGTCCTGCCTGGCCGCCTCCTGCTGGTAGTGCCAGTCGACCTGCCCGGTCAGCGTCACCCAGCCCTGCTCGACCTTGACCTTGATGCTGTCGCGCACGACCGAGCTGTCCCAGGACAGACGCTCGACGATGGCCGCCGCGATCTCCGGGTCGCCGCGCCGCGTCTCGAACGGCAGATGCACCTTGATTTCCTCGGCCACCGCCCTGACGCCCTTGACCCGACGGGCCGCGGTCTCGGCTGCCAGCTTCTGCGCATAGGTATCCACGTGCCCGGTGAGCGTGACGACGCTGCCCTCCGCCGTGACCCCGATGTGGGACGGCGTGACGCTCGGCTCCCACGCGAGTTCGGCGAGCACGGCCTGCTGCAGCTGGTTGTCCTGACGCATCGTCGTCCTCCATGGGGCGCGGCGGCGAGCCACTTGGCTCCTCGCCGGCCATCCCCAGAGCCGGGCACCGCGACGACGCCGGATCAGGCTCGGAAACTACCTATCCCGGGGCTGCCAGTCGTTCGCCTGCGCACCGGGACATGCAGGCGCACGGCCCTGCGCCGGCGGCCGGGAGCGCTGGTCCACGAGCAGGCAAGGCCAGAGCTCTGCCCATGCCTGAAAGCAGGGACCCGCCAGGAGCGAACCGCCCCTGGACCGGCTTTCTTGAGGAAGGCGGTCCAGGGGGCCTCCCCCTGGCGGAGTTTGAGGCCCGTGCTTGAAGGCGGGGCCTCAACCTTGCTTGCTTTTTGGGTCGTTCCAGAAGGTCGCTGGCCTCAGGGCACGAGAACCGCGGCGCCCTCGAAGCGGCCGGCGCGCAAGTCGGCCAGCGCCTGGTTGGCCTGAGCCAGCGGGTAGGCGGTGGTGCGGGTCACTATGTTCATCCCCGGCACTTGGCGGAGGAAGTCGAGGCCGTCCTGCCGGGTGAGGTTGGCGACCGAGAGGAGTTGGCGCTCGCCTCACAGCAGGGCGTAAGCGAAGCCCGGGATGTCGCTCATGTGAATGCCTGCGCACACCACGCGCCCGCCCTTGCGCACGGCACTCAGCGCCGTGGGCACCAGCCCGCCGTCGGTCGCGAAAAGGATCGCCGCGTCGAGCGGCACGGGCGCGGTCTCGTCGGACCCGCCCGCCCAGGCGGCGCCGAGGTCGCGGGCGAAGTCCTGGGTCGCAGTGTCGCCCGGCCGGGTGAAGGCGTATACCGCGCGCCCCTGCCACCGCGCGACCTGAGCGACGATGTGCGCCGCCGCGCCGAAGCCGTACAAGCCCAGGACCCTACCCTCGCCGGCAATCGCGAGCGACCGCCAGCCGATCAGCCCGGCGCACAGCAGCGGGGCGAGCGACACGTCGCTGCCGGCCTCGCCCAGCGGGAAGGCGAACCGCGCATCGGCGATGGTGGCAGTCGCGAACCCGCCGTCGCGGGTGAAGCCGGTAAATACCGGCCGGTCGCTTAGGTTCTCGCGGTGCGTCCTGCAATACGGGCAGGCACCGCAAGTATGGCCCAGCCAAGGAATGCCGACGCGCTCGCCGGTCCGCAGCCCCTCGACGCCGGCGCCAACCGCGTCGATCCGGCCGACGATCTCGTGACCCGGAATGATCGGCAGTCGGGGATTGGGAAGGTCGCCATCAACGACATGCAGGTCGGTGCGGCAGACGCCGCACGCCGCGACGCTCACGCGGATCTCGCCTGGACCGGGCTGGCGGTCCGCCAGCTCGGTCCACTCCAGGGCGGCGCCAAGCCTCTTCAGTACCATTGCCTGCATGAAGCTCCTATCATGCTGCAATCCGCCGGCCTGCATCGCCGTGCCGTGCACCGCGCCTGTGTCGCCCGCAGCACCTGGCTGGACCTGGGCGAGCGCGCAGCATTTCGCAATGCCGTCATACGGAGGCGCCGCTCCTGCAATCCATCCGCTGTGCAATGCCGGTCTCGGCGCCAGCTCGGGCAGTGCCGGCCTGCCTGCTCCGGGCCTGTCCGAGACGGGCCGTCGACCCGCGTGCGAGACGCCGCCGTGAGTAGTTTCCGAGCCTCGCGCGGCCGCGACCGCCAAGCCGATGGTCTTCATGGTCCGCGTCCTCAGGAGCGCTGGCCTCTATTTGCGACCCGACCTGAGAGGCGCCGAAAGGAAAGCAGGCCATGCGAACGAGTGTGCTGGCAATGATTGTTGCGAGCACTACCCTGCTCCCGGGCGCAGTCGCCGCCGAGCCGCGCGACATCATCGTCTTCTTCACGGAATGGTCGGCGCAGATCGATCAGCCCGCCAGCGACGTGATCCGCCAGGCTGCCGAGATGGCGAGCGCGGTCGGGGCCGGCACTGTGACCGTCACCGGCTTCGCCGATACTACGGGCTCCGCGCGGGCGACGGCGCTGCTGTCCGAGACCCGGGCGCAGGTTGTGGTCGACCGGCTGGTGGACGACGGCATTGATCCGCTGCGCATCCAGGTCTCCGCTAACGGCGGCACCGGCTTCGTTCAGGCGCCGCTGGAAAGTCACAGAGTCACTATCGGCATCGTGATGGGTCGGCAGATCGCGGCCCTGCCGGGAGAATCGAGGCTTGCCGTGTCGACTGGCGCTGTGCCGACCGTACAGTGAACGACTTCGGAAGCGGTCAGGGTTAAGATCTCACCTTCAAGCGCAAGCCTTGAACTCCGCCGAAGGCAGACCTTCAGGCTTCTTTCTTTGAACAGACCGGTTTCTGTAGGCCTCGGATCCCTGGCGGGTCTGGGCGTAGCTGGCCAAAGGTTTCAATGGCCCGCTCGGACCACTGGAATGGCCAGCGGAGGGAGAGCCCAGCCTTGCTTCCTGACAGGGCACGGACCTGTGCGGTCAGCCTCGTCGCATGTCGCACGCGACCATCAGCAGCATGGCGATGGGAGCGATCAGGGGCGCCGACATGACGCCGATCGCGGCAGCGGCAGCGGCGGCCCCGAGGAAGTAGCCGGTCCAGGCGGAAGCCGGGACCGCGACATCGGCCCAGGCCTCGCTCGATCCGGGGCTCGCGCCGTCGGCATCTCGTCCGCCACGCAGCACGACGATCAAGGCGTCCGCGCATTTCAGCATGGTGTTGGTGATCACGATGGTCTGGATGGCCCTGCCTCCGAAGCGTGACGCGGTCTCGCCCTGCATCGCCATGGTGAAGGCGAGAACCGGCAGCTCGATCGCGAGCGGATGCACGAGGGAGGAGGCGGCCACCTGCGCGACCACGAGCAGCCCGGACATGATCAGCAGCTCGCCGGGCGGGTTGACGACGTATCGCCGGAGTGCGCTGGAGACCAGGCCGCCGCAGAAGAACGAGCCGAGCATCGCGCCGAGGAGCATGGCACGCGGCCATTGCAGATGGGCGAGGCTGACGGCGAACTGGGTCGTGTTCCCGGTCATGGGCGCCGGGTACAGGCCGCCGATGTGCGCGGCTCCGAACACCACGACGTAGCCGGCGACGCTGCCAAGTGCGGCGACCCGGCGCATCGCGACGATCGCGGGCTGCCTGTGGGCCGGGGGCGCCGACCCGGCGGCGGCAGATGCGGCCGGCAGCGGCGATCGATCCGGTGCCCGGACCGGCGGTCGGGCCGGTGCTCGGGATCGATCGGCCATCACCGGCCCGTCAGCGTCAGCCGGCATGGCGCCGACCATGCCGGCGTGGCAGCTCAGGCACCCATCGAGGCGATGGTCCTCAGCAACGCGATGTGTTCGCGCAGCGCGGTCTGGTCGGCCTCGCTGTTCCAGTGCAGGGCGACGCCGGATTCGATCGAGAACGATTTCTGGCGGTGATCGTCGATCTCGGCGACATCGATCGCGATGGCAGAGAACGCCCGGGCCTTGTCCATGGTGTCCTGGACGATGCGCGCACGACCCCGCGCCGTGAACGCGTGGTTGCCCTCGATCAGCAGCGTGATCGCGACGACCGCGTCATGGTGGATGCGCAGCACCGACCCGCGGCTGCGCGCGAGGGCAATCAGGATCGTGCGGTCGTCGGCCCTCAGAACGGTGACGACGGGAATGGCGTGCAGCGAGCCGTTCATCGTGCTGAGCACGGCGACGGAGCCTTCCGGCCAGTGGGGGAGCGCCGGCAGGTCGGGGTGCATGTTCGCGGGACGCACGATCACCGGCTTCGTCTTGCTGAGCCCGTCCAGTGTCGCGTCGTCGAGGTTCAGGTGGGTCCGGACCAGCTCGCGCGGCGACAACGCCATCCACTGGTTGAGCGAGATGTCGGCGAAGCGGGGGCTCCTGAACAGCTCAAGGAACCGCAAGGTCTCCTCGCCGGTGTTCTCGACGTAGTGCCCCATCGCGAACGGCACGGCGCCGACGTCTCCCGCCTGGTAGTCGAACGTGCGGGCCTTCTGGCTTCCGGCGAAGACCGTCATGCGGCCGCGGCCACTCAGGTAGTACTGCCACTCGTCGGTGTTCGTGTGCCAGTGCATCTCCCTCATGCCGCCCGGCTCGATCTCGACGAGGGCGGCCGCGATCGTCGTGGCTGCGGGGAAGTTCGAGGAGTCGACGATCCGGACCTGGCCGCCGGCGACCTTCACGGGCTCCTGTTCGGAGAGCTTGTAGGTGTATTGCACCGCGGTCCTGCCGGCCGGGGAGACGACCGCGTCGCCCGCGATGGGGCCGGGAACCTCTCCCTTGAGAATCCAGCGCGTGTGCTCGAAGTCCTCGGGGATGTTGGCGAAGGCCGCCTCGGCGACGCCGAAGTTCTTCGCGAGGATGTCGCGCGGCGTGTGCGCGAACCAGTCGGTGATCAGGAAGGTCTCGTTCTCCGAGAAGTCCCCGTCGTCGAACGCGAGGAGGAACTCGCAGCCCTCTGCCAGGCCCTGGATGGAGTGCGGGATGCCGGCGGGGAAGTTCCAGAGGTCGCCGGCTCCGACGGCGTCGATGACGTTGCGGCCCTGGGGGTCGACCGCCGTGACGCGGGCGCGTCCCGCGATCATGTAGGCCCACTCCGCTTCCTTGTGCCAGTGCAGCTCACGGATGCCGCCGGGCTGAAGGCGCATGTTGACGCCGGACATCGTCGTCGCGACCGGCAGCTCGCGGATTGTGATCTCCCGCGCCCAGCCACCGGGAGCGAGCCGGTTGCGGGCCATGCTGTACGAGAACTTGAGGTTCGGGATGGTGCCGGCGTCGGTGGGGGGCGAGGAGAGCATGTCGGGGTTGTCGCGCTCCAGGCTGAGGTTCTGCGGCCCCATGATGGGCGCGCCCCAGCTTCCCCGGACCGGGTCGAGCCCGTTCCCGTCGACCGATGACTGAGGAATGTTGTCCATGTCCGTGTGCCTTTACTGCTCGCCGTTGCCCGGATGACCGGAAACCGACTGTCGTTTCCGGGAGAACGCCGGCTGCATAGTGACTCTATTGTCCGGTGGGCGTGACAGGATTGATGCTGTGTCAACCGGACATGACGGGACAGGCTTGGAAACGTTGGAAACCGATTTGCTTAAGTAATGGATTCCAAAGGCCTGCCTTTGGCGGAGTTTGAGGCAGAGC
>CAXSFF010000146.1:0-6852 GCA_964236035.1 uncultured Acetobacteraceae bacterium | reverse complement strand
GGGGCGGCACCTGCGTCAACGTCGGCTGCGTGCCGAAGAAGCTGATGGTGATGGCCGCCGATTACGGCATGGCGGTGGACGACTCCCGCGGCTTCGGCTGGGACACCGAGCGCGGCGTGCACGACTGGGCCGGCTTCATCGCCCGCAAGGACCACGAGATCTCCCGGCTGAACGGCATCTACGGCCGCCTGCTCCGCAATGCGGGCGTCGAGATGATGGAGGCGCGCGCCAGCTTCCTCGACCCGCACACGCTCGACGTCGGTGGTCGCCGGGTCACGGCGGAGCGGATCGTCATCGCCGTCGGCGGGCATCCCGTGCACCCGAAGCACATCCCCGGCGGCGAGCTTGGCATCGTCTCGGACCAGGCTTTCCACTTGCCGGAGCTGCCGAAGCGCGCCGTGCTGGTCGGCGGCGGCTACATCGCCGTGGAGTTCGCCGGCATCATGGCAGGGCTGGGCGCGCAGGTGGAGCTGGTCTATCGCCCGCCGCTGCCGTTGCGCGGCTTCGACCACGACATGCGGGAGGCGCTGGTCGAGGCGCTGCGCAACCAGGGCATCACGCTGCATCCCGGCACCACGCCGCGCAGCGTGGAGCGGACGGGCGACGCCTACCGCGTGCATCTCGAGGACGGCACGGTGATCGAGACCGACCTGGTGTTCTGGGCGATCGGCCGGCAGCCGAACACGGCGACATTGGGGCTGGAGGCCGCCGGGGTGCAGGCGAAGCCGTCGGGCGCCGTGATCGTCGACCAGATGCAACAGACCAGCCAGCCGAACATCTTCGCGATCGGCGACGTGTGCGACCGCCTGAACCTCACGCCCGTGGCCATCGCCGAGGGCCACATGCTGGCCGACCGCCTGTATGGGCCGACGGGGCGCAGCTGGAACCTCGATGCCGTGCCGACCGCCGTGTTCAGCCACCCGCCGATCGCCACGGTGGGTCTGACCGAGGAGCAGGCCGCTGAGCGCTACCCGACCGACATCTACATGACCCGGTTCAAGCCGATGCGGCACATCCTGTCGGGCCGCGAGTCGCATGCCGTCATGAAGCTGGTAGTGGAGCAGTCGACCCAGCGCGTGGTGGGCGCGCACATGCTGGGCGACGAGGCCGGCGAGATGATGCAGGGTATCGCCGTCGCCATCACCGCCGGCGTGACCAAGCAGGACTTCGACCGCACCATCGGCATCCACCCGACGGCGGCGGAGGAGTGGGTCACCATGCGCACCCGCACCCGCGTCGCCGGGCTGGCGAAGGCGGCGGAGTAGCGGCTACTCCGGCCTGCCCCAATGCACGGCGCGATGCTGGTTGCGCCAGGTCAGCAGCACGCCGAGCCCGACCAGCAGCAGCAGCCCAAGCGGGAAGGCGAAGTTGGCGACGGCGACGACGAAGCCGAGCAGCTTGGACCCGAACAGTGCCGCTGCGCCGACAGACAGGGCGATGGCGAGCAATCCGTACATCATCAACTCCCCTCGTGGCAGCGTTGCTCGCTGCGCATGCGCAACTATCTTCCTCGACAAGGTGGCGGCGCAATGAAAAAGCGATCCTGCTGCCGACGCTGAATAATTCCCAGCCGGCAAGGTGCCGTGGTAGGAACCGCCTGCAACCGTTGGATCGGCCATGAGAAAAGCCCTGCTCACCGCGTCGGCGCTTGCCCTGCTGGCGCTTCCGGCCGCCGCCCGTCCGTTGGCGTTCGTGATCAATTCCGGCGAGGCGTCGCTGAGCCTGATTGATCCGGACACCCGCACCGAGATCAGGCGCGTGCCGTTGCTGCGCGAGCCGGACCACATGGCGCTGACGCCCGACGGCGCCTCCCTGCTGGTCGGTGACACGGCGGGCAACGCGCTGCTGTTCCTCGATCCACAGACCGGAGAGATGCAGCGCCGCCTGACCATCAGCGACCCGTATCAGCTGGTCTACAGCCCGGACGCGAAATGGCTGGTGGTGGCCGGGCTGGGCCGCAACCAGATCGACATCTATGACGCCAAGACGTTGCAGCTGGCGCACCGCATCCCCGCCAGCTCGATGCCGAGCCACATCAACTTCGCCCCGGACTCCAAGGTCGTCTACGTCAGCCTGCAAGGCACCGACGCGCTGACCGCGATCGACACGGACAGCGGCGCGGTGCGGTGGACCGCCAAGGTCGGCCCGGCGCCGGCCGGCGTCATGTGGCTGAACGGCCGCGTCCTGGTCGGCGACATGGGCGCCGACTACGTGGCCGTGGTCGACCCGGCAACAGGGTCCGTGGAGCGCCGGGTGCAGACGGGGAAGGGCGCGCACAACCTGTTCCTCTCGCCGGACGGGCGCACGCTGTACGTGTGCAACCGGGTGGACGGCAGCATCTCGCTGCTCGACCCGAAGACGCTGGCGGTGAAGGGCCGCTGGGTGGTGCCGGGCGGCCCCGACGACATGGACTTCGCCGCCGACGGCAAGATCTGGGTGACACGGCGCTGGCAGCACTCCGTCGCCGTCATCGACCCGGCAAGCGGGCAGTTCACCACCATCGAGACGGGGCGCTCGCCGCACGGCATCTGGCTGAACACCCATGGCACGCCAACGCGGGTGTCGGCGCGGTGACAGACCCGTTCGACACCCTGGCCGGGCTGATCCAGGCGCACTTGCTGATCCCGCTGCTGTATCAATTCGGTATGATGGAGTGGGAGGACATCGCGCAGAACTGGGCGCTGTTCGCCCTGTACGGCGTGGCGCAGGTCATCGTCACCTTCGCCGTCTGCCTGCCGCTGGAACGCTGGCGCCCCGTGGAGCGCTGGCCGGACCAGCGGGCGGTGTGGGTGGACGTGGCCTACACGCTGATCAACCGGGTCGGCGTGCTGCCGCTGGTGACGTTCGTGCTGTTCTACTCGTTGCAGGTGTCGCTGAACGGCTGGCTGGCCGATCATGGCTGGGTGCCGCCGACCCTGGACCGGCTGGTGCCGAGGCTGCTCGGCAACCCCGTGCTGAGCTTCTTTGTCTACATGATGATTCTCGACTGCGCCGAGTATTGGCGGCACCGGCTGTCGCACCGGTTCGGCTGGTGGTGGGCGCTGCACTCGCTGCACCATGCGCAGCGGCAGATGACGTTCTGGTCCGACGACCGCAACCACGTGGTCGACGAGGTGATCAGCTTCGCCTGGTTCACTGCCGTGGCGCTGCTGATCGGCATCCCGCCGTTGCAGTTCCCGCTGCTGGTGCTGGCGCTGCGCTTCCTGGAAAGCCTCAGCCACGCCAACGCGCGGCTGTCGTTCGGGTCGGTCGGCGAGAAGCTGCTGATCTCGCCGCGGTTCCACCGCGCGCACCACGGCGTGCTGGCGGCCGGTCAGCAAAGCTGCAACTCCGGCTCCATCCTGCCGCTGTGGGACATGCTGTTCGGCACCGCCGACTTCTCGCGCGCCTACGCCCGCACCGGCGACCCCTCGGGCGAGGAGGCGCTGGCGACCGGCACCTGGTGGCAGCAGCAGCGCGCCGGCTGGCGCCGCATGGTCCGCATGCTAGTCAGACGGGGGGCGCTGCGCTCGGGTTGAATCCGACGAGCGTCTCCAAGCACCGAGCGGGGTATAAGTCCCTTAATCAACTCCGCCCTGATAGCCGCCGTCAGGCCACCGAACTCATCCGGACCTCGCCGATGAACGCCGCGATTTGGCCGGTCAACTGCTCGGCATCTGCGGTCAAGCGGTTGGCCACCTGCGTCATACGGCGGCTGGCGACGCCGGTCTGGTCCGTCACGCCCTGGACCCGTTCGATATCGGCTGCGACGGTCCGGATCCCCGACGTGGTCTCCGCGACGTGGCCACCGATATCCGCCGTCGCACGTTTCTGCTGCTCTACCGTATCAAACACGGTTTGCCCAACCCGCGCGATGGCGGCGATCGTCGCCGAGATTTGCTGGATCTTATCCTCGACCCCGGCATTGGCGCTCTGAAGCAAAGCGATCTGCCGCGCAATATCCGCCGTGGCCCGTGCCGTTTGGCTCGCGAGCGCCTTGACCTCCCCCGCGACCACGGCAAATCCCTTGCCGGCATCGCCAGCCCGCGCTGCCTCGATCGTCGCGTTCAGTGCCAAGAGGTTGGTCTGCGACGCGATCTGCTGGATCAAGGCCGTCACGGTGCCGATCTTGTGTGTCGCTGCGGTCAGGTCCCGCATGCGGCATTCGGCCTGGTCCACCGCCCGCTCCGCCTCCGTCGCGATGCGGGTGGACACGCCAACCTGCTCCACGAGGCCGTCGATCGAATGGCTCAGATGCTCGGTGGTTGCCTCAATCGCCAACACGCTCGCGCCGGCTTGGCCTGTGGCGGCCACGACATTGCCGGTCCGCTGCCCCACCTCCTCCACCAGCGAGCCGCTGATGCGGACGCCTTCGCGCATTGCCGCCGTGGACTCGATGGCAGCCTGGATGGTGCTGCGGGTTTCCGCATGGAAGGTCTCGCATAGCGCGCTGATCCGTTCGGCCCCGGCGGCGCGCGCCGCCTGTTCGGCTTTGCTGCGCTGGGCCAACGCCTCGAACGCGACCGCATCCAGCCGAAGCTGCTCGATCGCCCGCGCCATCTGCCCGATTTCGTCCCGCCGCCCCTGGAGCGGCACGGCGACGGCATGGTTCCGCCCGGCCAAGACCGTGATGACGGCCGTGAGCGCCGCCAACCCGCCTACCACCCGGCGCGAGAACAGCCATGTGGCCACCGCCACGACGGCGCATACCCCCATCAACAGCGACAGCGACAACGCCAAGGCCTTGGTCGCGGACGTGCCGATAAGCTGCGCCTTCGCAATTGCATCCGCCAATGCGGTGTCCCGGATCGCGAATGGAGCCGCAACTCCGGCCGCATGGTTGCGCCGGAACTCCACCAAATCAGGGTAGCCGTGGCCGGCCCTCCCTGCCTCCAGGACGCGGGCATACAATTTGCCGTTGTCATCGAAATAGCGGTCCTGAACCATGGTGATCGCGCCCAGGATCTCAGGGGCAAGTTGCCGCGTGGCGCGAACGGTCAGGACCTGGCCCCAAACTTCGTCGATATGGCCAACTGCGCCGGCAAGCCCCTCGATCATGGAGGGCGGCATAGGCTTGCCGGACGCAATTGCCTCGACCAGCGCGGTGGCACGCTGAGCCACCCATTGCCGCAGCGAATAGGCAAGCCGTGCCAAATCCAGGTCGTCCTGGATGACTTCGTCCTGCAGGACAGCCTCGGTTGCGATGTCCATCAGGATATGGCGGAACGTTTCGTAGGCTTGCTGGCTCGGTTTCAACGTTTCCATGACTGTGTCAGGCTGGGCCGCGCGGGGGAGCACCAACAATTTGTCGATGTCGCTCCGCATCTCGCTGATACGCTCCCGGGCCGCTGAAAGCTCGGCGCTCCGCTTCGGCCCGCCTGGAGTCTGTGCCAAAGCGGCCCAGGCCTGGGTGAAGGCCATATCCGTCGCGAGACGGGTGGCCGCGACAGCCGCCCGCCCCTCCGTCACCGCCGCGGTCAATTCGCCGATCGAAGCCAAGCGTTCCGCGACCACCATTTCGGGGATGCGGAAAACGTCCCGGATCGCCACCAATTCCAGTTGGGCCGAGCGTGAGTCATTCCAGTCAGACCATGTAGTGGCGACGCTGGTGCCCGCATAAACAATGCCGGCCATGGCGGATGCCGTCATGCAAACCAAGAAGAAAATGCCAACCCGCATTGAAGATGGTCCCCAGCCCAGCGCAGCGTAGCTTCCAAGCATCCCTTCCTTTGAACATGAAAAGCTTTATCCGGGATTAAAGCGGCCCAAGCGAGGGCGCGGCCGCATCGGCCGGTCCAGGTCGAAGTGGCACCGCTCGATCTGCGCTTCGGAAAAGTAGAACTGATCATCCATGGCGGTCGCTCCCCGCCAAACCAAAATCACACCGCAGCGAGCCGTAGCAACCCTTTATGGGTCCTGGCCCCCAGCTTGCGTCCTCGAAGATTCGATTAGTAGAAGCTCATGAACCTCGCAAATCGTGAGTCGAAGGAGATTATTTCGGTGTTTGGATTCCGGAGCGTGTTCCAGCCCATAGGCTCGATCATGACACGACGGGCTGCGCTGATCGGCATGCTGTCCCTCGCGAGCTGTGCGACGGCACCAATCGTATTCGATCGCACGAACCTGGCCAGCGTGCAGCACATGGGCGTTCTCACGCCAGGTTTCCCGGAGCAGCCGACCGTCGCCGTATTGCCGCCCACGAACGGGGCTTTGCTCCTGCTCGTCAACGGGGTGCAGGAGGGCAACTGCAGCCGCGAGTTTGCGGGATTCCTCGTTCGCGCCAAGTCCGACCCCGAAGCCGAGTTCTCCAAGGCATTGGTCGCATGCCTGCGTGACGCCGGTGTGCAGCCGTCCGTGCTTCCGGCGGACTCGCGGAGGACAAGCTCCCTGAAGGAGTATGGTCCGGCTGGCGCCCAAGGCGTGGATGCCGTCCTTGATATCGTCGTCATGCGATACGGCTATTACGCCGTCACGAACAGCGCGCCGTTCAAGCCCAACATCGTCATGTAGGCGCGCCTCGTCGATGCACGGAGCCGCGGCGTGCTCATGCAGGACACGATCAACATGGTGAACGTGGCTCCGACCGATCCCACGGTGGCCACTTCTTCCTTCCAGGATTACTCGGACATCGCAGCGAACCCGGATGAAGCCGTGCGAGCGCTTCAGTCGGCGATGGGCTTGGCGGCGTCTGCTGTCTGCAAGCGGCTCACATGATGAGGGCCAGCTCGATCGCTGCCCTGCCGCTGATGCTCCTGGCTGGCTGCAGCCACCCGCCACTCCTCTCGCTCGCGGGCCGCATGTGTGACAAAGCGCCTCAGCTCATGCCGGGCAACGAGGTCTCGCTTGGACGCGGGAGCAGCAGGACCGTGTCCG
>CAXSFF010000145.1:0-6864 GCA_964236035.1 uncultured Acetobacteraceae bacterium | reverse complement strand
CAGGACGGCGACGCCCTACTCGCCGGTGGCACGTGGCTGTTCTCCGAGCCGCAGCCCCGGCTGCGGCGCCTGGTGGACCTGGAGCGGCTGGGCTGGAAGCCGCTGCGCGCCACGCCGGACGGGTTGCAGATCGCGGCCACCTGCACGATCGCCCAACTGGCCGCGTTCGAGCCGCCGCCGGCCTGGCGCGCCGCCAGCGTGATCGCGCCTTGCTGCAACGCGCTGCTCGGGTCGTTCAAGGTCTGGAACATGGCCACCGTCGGCGGCAACCTCTGCCTCGCGCTGCCCGCCGCGCCGATGGCGGCGCTGGCCGTTGCCATGGACGGGGCCTGCACGGTCTGGACCCGGGATGGCGGCGAGCGGACCATCCCCGCCATCGACTTCATCATCGGGCCGCAGGCCAACGCCCTGCGGCCCGGCGAGATCCTGCGCGCCATCCACCTGCCCGCCGCCGCGCTGTCCCGGGCCGCGGCGTTCCGGCGCATCTCGCTCAGCCCGCAAGGCCGCTCCGCCACGCTGCTGATCGGCACGCGGACGGGACGCGGGTTCAGCCTGACCATCACCGCCGCCATCCCGCGCCCGGTGCGGATCGACTGCCCCGCGCTGCCGGACGCCGCCGGGTTGCAGGCGCTGATCGAGGCCGCCATCCCGCCCGGCGGCTGGTACGACGACCTGCACGGCCACCCGGACTGGCGGCGGCACATGACCCTGGTCCTCGCCGAGGACATCCGCAGCGAGCTGAATACATGACCTTCCACGTCAACGGTGTCCTCCATGAAGCCGCCCCACGTCCGGGCCAATGCCTGCGCACGTTCCTGCGCGAGCTGGGCTGGTTTGGCGTCAAGAAGGGCTGCGACGCCGGCGATTGCGGCGCCTGCACCGTGCACCTCGACGGCCAGCCCGTGCACAGCTGCCTGCTGCCCGCCTTCCGCGCCGAGGGCTGCCACGTCACCACCATCGAGGGACTCGCCCAAGGCGGCGGCCTGCACCCCGCGCAGGAGGACTTCATCGCCGCGCAGGCGTTCCAGTGCGGCTTCTGCACGCCGGGCATGATCATGACCGTCGCCGCCCTGAACCAGGCGCAGCGCAACGACCTGCCCGTCGCGCTGAAGGGCAATTTGTGCCGCTGCACCGGCTACCGCTCGATCGCCGACGCCGTCGCCGGGGTGCGGCACGCCGGGGCGCCCGTCGCCGGCGTCGCCTGCGGCCAGAACGTCCCGGCACCGGCCAGCGAGGCCGTGGTGACGGGGCGGGCGCGCTTCACCCTCGACCAGGCGCCACCGCCCGGGCTGCTGCACATGAAGCTGCTGCGCTCGCCGCACCCGCATGCCCGCATCCGCGCCATCAACCGGCGCGCGGCGCTCGCGGTGCCCGGCGTGCATACCGTGCTGACCTGGGAGGACGCGCCGACGCGGCATTTCTCCACCGGGCGGCACGAGAACGCGACGGACGACCCGGACGACACGCTGGTGCTGGACCAAGTCGCGCGCTTCGCCGGCCAGCGGGTGGCGGCGGTGCTGGCCGACACGGAGGCCGCAGCCGAAGCCGGCTGCCGCGCCCTGCTGGTCGACTACGAGGTCCTGCCTGCCATCCTCGACCCGGCGGACGCCGCCGCGCCGGGCGCGCCCGTCCTGCACCCCAAAGGCCCGGAGGCGCGCATCCATGATCCGGCGCGCAACATCGTCGCCGAGGTGCACGGCCACCTCGGCGACATCAACGCCGGGTTCGCGGCGGCGGATGCGGTGTACGAGGCCACCTACCACGCGCAGCGGGTGCAGCACGCGCCGATGGAGACGCACTGCGCCATCGGCTGGCAGGACGAGGGCGGCCGTCTGCACCTGCGCTCCAGCACCCAGGTGCCGTTCCTGGTGCGCCGCGCGTTGTGCGCCCTGTTCGACCTGCCGGAAGACCAGGTGCGCGTACTATGCGAGCGGGTCGGCGGCGGCTTCGGCGGCAAGCAGGAGATGCTGGTCGAGGACATCGTCGCCCTCGCCGTGCTGCGCACCGGGCGCCCTGTGAAGCTCGAGTTGACCCGGCAAGAGCAGTTCGAGGCCACCACCACGCGCCACCCGATGCGGATGCGGGTGAAGCTGGGCGCAACCGCGGCCGGCGTGCTGACGGCGATCCAGCTCGACGTGCTGAGCGACACGGGCGCGTACGGCAACCATGGCGGCGGCGTGCTGCACCACGCCTGCGACGAGTGCATCGTGGTGTACCGCTGCCCCAACAAGAAGGTCGACGCGGCCGTCGTCTACACTAACACGGTGCCGGCCGGCGCCTTCCGCGGCTACGGGCTGAGCCAGACCGTGTTCGCCGTGGAATCCGCCATGGACGAGCTGGCGCGGATGCTCGGCATCGACCCGTTCGCGTTGCGCCGCCGCAACGTGATTCAGTCCGGCGAGCCGATGGTCGCCACCTCCACCGCGCCGAACGACATCGAATGCGGCAGCTACGGGCTCGACCAGTGCCTCGACCTGGTGGAGGCGACGATGCAGGCGTGGCAGCCCGCGCCCCATGGACCAGGATGGGGGCCGGAGTGGCTGGTCGGCCAGGGCATGGCGCTGGCCATGATCAACACCATCCCGCCACGCGGCCATCACGCCGACGCCGCCATCAGCCTCGGCCTGGACGGCGGCTACGATCTGGCGGTCGGCACGGCGGAGTTCGGCAACGGCAGCACCACCGTGCACACGCAGTTCGCCGCCGGGGCGCTCGCCACCACGCCGGGGCGCATCCGCGTGGTGCAGTCCGACACCGACCGCATCGGCTACGACACCGGCGCGTACGGCAGCACGGGGACCATGGTGGCGGGGATGGCCACGCTGCGGGCGGCAGAGCGCCTGGCGCGGGAAATCTGCGCGTTCGCCGGCGCGGATGCCGTGCTGGAGGACGGCCAGGTCCGCGTCGATGGCCGCACGGTCGAGCTGGGCGAACTGGCGCGGCAGGCGGACGCGGCCGGGCAGGCATTGCGGGCGGCGGGCGCCAGCAACGGCACGCCGCGGTCGATCGCCTTCAACGTGCACGGCTTTCGCGTGGCCGTGCACCGCCAAAGCGGCGCCATCCGCATCCTCGACAGCGTGCACGCGGCGGACGCGGGCGTGGTGGTCAACCCGATGCAGCTGCGCGGCCAGGTCGAGGGCGGCGTGGCGCAGGCCCTGGGCGCCGCCCTGTACGAGCACATGGAAATCGGCGCCGATGGCCGCCCCGTCGCCACCACGTTCCGCGGCTACCACATCCCCGCCTTCGCCGACCTGCCGCGCACCGAGGTGCTGTTCGCCGCCACCCACGACAGCGTCGGCCCGGCCGGGGCGAAGTCGATGAGCGAAAGCCCCTACAACCCCGTCGCCGCCGCGCTCGGCAACGCCATCGCCGACGCCACGGACGTGCGCTGCCACGCGACCCCGTTCGCGGCCGACCGCATCTGGCGGGCCGTGCTGGAGCGCAATGGCTGAGCGGGCGTTGCGCGGGGCGGCGATCAGCCTGCGCGGCAACCCGTTCCAGCAGCCGCCGGCGGAATGCCTGGTTTACCACGAGGACGCGCTGGTGGTGATGCAGGGCGGCGTCATCACGGCGTTCGGCCCGTATGCCGAGCTGCGCGCCACGCTGCCGCCCGGGATGCAAGTAGTACAGTACGAGCACGCGCTGATCACGCCCGGGTTCGTCGACGCGCACGTGCACTACCCGCAATTGCAGATGATCGGCGCGTCCGGCGAGCAGCTGTTGGACTGGCTGACCCGCTACACCTTCGTCGCCGAGCAGGCCTTCGCCGACCCGGCGCATGCCGCGGCGGTGGCCAAGCTGTTCCTGGTCGAGCTGATGCGCAACGGCACCACCACGGCGGCCGTGTACTGCACCGTGCACCCTGCCTCGGTCGACGCGTTCTTCGCCGAGGCGGAGCGGCTCGGCGCGCTGATGATCGCCGGCAAGGTGCTGATGGACCGCAATGCGCCCGCCGCCCTGCTCGACACGGCGCAGCGCGGCTACGACGAGAGCGAGGCGCTGATCCGGCGCTGGCACGGGCGCGGCCGGCTGCACTACTGCGTCACGCCGCGCTTCGCCGCCACCAGCACGGACGCGCAGTTGGACGCGGCCGGGGCTTTGCTGCGCGCCACTCCCGGGCTGTTCATGCAGACGCACCTGGCCGAGAACCCGCGCGAGGTGGAGTGGGTCCGCGAGCTGTTCCCGGCCCGGTCGAGCTACCTCGATGTCTATGCCCAGGCTGGCCTGGTCGGCCCGCGGGCGATCCTGGGCCATGCGATCCATGTCGGCGAGGCGGATTTCTGCGCCTGCCACGCGGCCGGCGCGGCGCTGGCGCACTGCCCGACCTCCAACCTGTTCCTCGGCAGCGGGCTGTTCCGCTTGTTCGACGCCCTCGATGCGCGCCGCCCGGTGCGGGTGGCGCTGGGCACCGATGTGGGCGCCGGCACCAGCCTGTCGCAGCTGCGCACCATGGGCGAGGCGTACAAGGTGGCGGCGTTGCGCGGCAACCGGCTAGACGCGGTGCAGGCGTTTTACCTGGCGACGCTGGGCGGGGCGCACGCGCTGCATCTCGACCACCGCATCGGCCGCCTGGCGCCGGGCCATGACGCCGACGTCTGCGTGCTGGATTTGCAGTCAAGCCCGCTGCTGGCGTTCCGCACCGGTCATTGCGAGAGCATCGCCGAGCTGCTGTCCGTGCTGATGGCCCTGGGCGACGACCGGGTGGTGCGGGCGACGTATGTGGCCGGCGAATGCGTCTGGGATGCGCCCGGGCCGGCGTGATCGGCGCGTGCACGTTTCATTAGCCTGTAAGGGCCATGCTGCGCCCAGGACGGGTGCATATGGATTATTCGACCTTGCTTGAGGAGGCGCTGGAGGAACGCGGCAACGCCACGATGGTGGTCGCGCGTCCAGGCGATGGCGAGCAGGCGGTGATCCAGGCCGCCAACGGCTGCTTCGCGCAGATGATGGGGCGCCGGGCGGATTTGCTGGCCGGGTTGCGGCTGGGCGAGCTGCAAAGCGTGGTCGAACAGGCGGCGGATTGGACGGCGCTGATGTCGGCGATGCGCAGCCTGACGCCGCTGAAGCTCGATATCCGGCTGCGGGTGTGCGACCGCGAGAGCTGGCTCGGCTTCGCGCTGAGCTTCAAGACAGACATGCGGGAGGGGACCAGCTACGGCATCCTGATCGGCCGCGACATCACCCAGGCGCGCCGCCGCGCCTTGCAGGAGAACGAGTCGCAGCGCCTGCTAGCGTCCGTGTTCCTGCGCATCTCCGCCCCTGTCGTCATCGTGCGCGGCAACGGCGTCATCCTGATGGGCAACCCGGCGTTCCATCGCCTGGTGGGCTACACCGCGGAGGAGATCAGCACCCTCCACGTCGACGCGCTGACCCCGCCGGAGCGCAGCGGGGAGATCAGCACGGCGAGGGCGAAGCAGCTGCGCGAGGGCAACTCCTACGAACTGGACTTCGAGACCCTGACCAAGAGCGGCGCCCGCATCCCCGTGCGGCAGACGTCGGTGCTGCTGCGCGACACCCAGGACCTGCGCGTGGTCACGCTGCTGCCCTGCCTGCCGGCCCCGCGGCGCCGGGTGGAGATCATCCAGTCCGACACCGTCGCCGCCATCGCGGCGCAGAGCATAGGCCAGGTGCAGGCGATCAGCCTCGCCGCGTTCAAGACGGCGTTCGGCGATTCGTGGGAGCGGCTGGCCTCGCGCGCCATGATGCTGGCCGAGCAGATCATCAAGCGCCGCCTGGCCACCGCCGACGTGTACAACCGCAGCGACGACCATGGCTTCGTGATCTGGTTCGACAGCCAGGACGAGGAACGCAACGTGCTCGTGCTGGGCAAGGCCGCGCGCGAAATCCGCCTGCGCTTCCTGGCCGAGTTCGGCGAGGACGCAGCGGCCCACATCAACAGCCATGTCGACACCGCCGTCGTCAGCTTCGCCGGCGAGATCGATGCGCCGGGTGCGTCCAAGCGGCTGCCGACGCCCGCGCTGCTCGACCATCTGCGCGAAAAACGGCAGGAAGCGGCAGCCGAAGCCACGGCGTTGCTGCAGGAGCTGCGGGGCAGCCCGGCAGAGGTGCAGCCAGTGATCGATCGTCATGGCGAGACGAAGCCGATCGTGGTGGTCGACTTCGCCCTTCGCCTGCGTCGCCGGGCCGCCGACCTGGCGTCGTTCGGCGGGCGCCCGGACGACGCCGGGATCGACCTGCTGCGGGTCGACCTGGCCGTGACGGAACTGGGCGCTTCCCGTGGCGGCAGCGTGCTGGTGCCGGTCGCCTGGCCGACGCTGTGCCAGCCCGGCCCGCGCCGGCACCTGGACCAGCGCCTGTCTTCGTGCGACCCGGCCCTGCTGTGCCGCCTGATGTTCGCGGTCTCCGGCGTGCCGGCGTTCCCAACCGCCAAGCGTTGGAACGACATCGTGAGCCCGTTGCGCCGACAGTTCGGCGAGATCGGCCTGATGATCGCGCTTGAGGACGCCGACGCCGCATCCATGCAGGAGGCGATCGTGAGCGACTGGCCATTGTCGCTGCTCGTGATCGATGGCACGGCCGCAGGTTGCATGGCTCCTGACCTGTATTATGGGCTTGCCGCCGCGGCACGGCGCCGTGGCATTCCCGTGCTGGTGCGGGCCGGCGCTTCGGACAACATCCGCGACTGGCACGAACTCGGCGCGACGATGTTTGCCGGAACCACGTAAACCGGGGTGGCATCAGCGGCGTTGCCGGGTCGAGGAGGGACCGTGCATGGCAGCGACGGCAGAAAAGAGCGACCCCGCGTTGGGGGAGGAGGGGAAGACCCAGGTGACGGAGGGCGACAAGGGCGGCAAGGCCGGGCAGTGGTCGGCGCGCAAGGCGCAGCTCGCGGTCCACGAATAC
>CAXSFF010000144.1:0-6870 GCA_964236035.1 uncultured Acetobacteraceae bacterium | reverse complement strand
CGGGATCTCCCGCCGCGTGATCGCCAGCGACGTGCAATGCAACGCATGGGTATGCACCACCGCCCCCGCCTCCGACCGCTCGCGCAGGATTGCCTGGTGGAAGCGCCACTCGGTCGAGGGCGGCAACGGTCCGGTCCAGGCGCCCGTGTCATCGGCCAGCGCGATGGCGGCGACCTGCTCGGGCTGCATGTCGTCGTAGGGCGTGGCGGACGGCGTGATCAGCATCAGGTCGCCGCAACGGGCGCTGATGTTGCCGGAGGTGCCCTGGTTGATGCCCAGCGCGTTCATCTGCCGCGCGCTGTCGACGATCTCCCGTCGCAAGGTGGCTTCGTCAGCCGTCATTGCGAGGAGCGCTTACGACGCGGCAATTCAGGGCTACGCGAGGCAAATCTATTGCGTGGCCCTGGATTACCACACCGCCAAGCGGCGGTTCGCAATGACGGCTGTCGGGTTGCCGAATCATTGTCGAGCGGCGGCTCAGCTTTCCAGCTCGCTGTCCCAGTATAGATAGTCGCGCCAGCTTTCGTGCAGGTAGTTGGGCGGGAAGGCGCGGCCGTTCTCCTGCAGCTCCCAGGTGCTGGGCTGCCGCGGCGCCTTCTGCGGGTGCATGTGGCACTCCTTCGGCAGCCGCGATCCTTTGGCCAGGTTGCACTCGCCGCAGGCGGTGACGACGTTCTCCCACGTGGTTCGGCCGCCGCGGCTGCGCGGGATCACGTGGTCGAAGGTGAGGTCGTGCGTCGGCAGGCGGTCGTTGCAGTACTGGCAGGCGAAGGCGTCGCGCAGGAACACGTTGAAGCGGGTGAACGCCGGGCGGCGGGCGGCGGGAATGTATTCCTTGAGCGCGATCACGCTGGGCAGCCGCATCGACATGCTGGGCGAGCGCACGGCGGTCTCATACTCGTTGAGCACGGAGACACGATCCAGGAACACCGCCTTCACGGCGTCCTGCCAAGCCCACACCGACAACGGGAAATACGACAGCGGACGGAAGTCCGCGTTCAACACCAGGGCCGGGAAATGCATTCCGCCGTCAGGCAACACGTGCTCCTTGTCGGCGTCACGCTAGGCCTGGGGTCCACGGCTCAGTCGGAACGCCAGATATGCGCCGCCAAACTACTGCACCGTTATCGCAGACCACCCAGGGCCTCGCAAGCCAAGGCCGGACGGGTATCACGCGCCCGTCATGCCGCTGCAAACATTCGTTGTAAAAACAACGCGCCGGTCGAAAGCCCGCTCGGGTCGATGCCATGGCCGAGCCCGGGCACATACAGCGAGTCGACCGGCACGCCTGCCGCCAGCAGCGTCGCCTCCGCGTCGCGCGAGCGGGGCACGGGGACCACGGTGTCCGCCTCGCCATGCACCAGCAGCACGGGGGCGGCGTTGGCGCGCTCGGCGGCGAGCTGGGCCGGGGCGAGCAGCGCGCCGGAATAGGCGAGGATGGCGCGCGGTGCCACCGGGCGGCGCAGCCCGGCGTACAACGCCATCATGGCGCCCTGGCTGAACCCCATCAGCGCATAGGCGTCCGGCGGCAAGGCCAGCCGGGTCAGCTCGGCGTCCAGGAACGCGTCGAAGGCCGGCAGCGCCTTCGCCACGCCGGCCGCCATCAACGCCGGGTCGTGGTCGCCGATGCGGAACCATTGGCGGCCCATCGGCGCCATCTCGTACGGCTCCGGCGCGTCGGGCGCCACGAAGGCGGCATGCGGCAACGCGCGCGCCCATTGCGGGCCGAGGTCGATCAGGTCGTGCCCGTCGGCGCCGACGCCATGGCACAGCACGACGAGCTGCTGCGCCTTGCCGTTGGCTGGTCCCCACCGCACTGCGTCCAACATCGGCCTCTCCCTCGTTCCCTGTCGCCGCAGTATCCTCGGCTCCGCAGCCATGTCCATCACCACCCGCTTCGCCCCCAGCCCGACCGGATTCCTGCATCTCGGCCACGCCTACGCGGCGCTGTTCGCATGGCGGCGGGCGCGGCGGGCGGGCGGGCGCTTCCTGCTGCGGCTGGAGGACATCGACCCGGGTCGCTGCCGCCCCGCGTTCGCCGCCGCCATCCTGGACGACCTGGCCTGGCTAGGGCTCGATTGGGATGGGCCTGTCCGCGTACAGTCCGAGCACTTGGCTGAGTATCGCGCGGCGCTGGATGCGCTGGCGGCGCAGGGGCTGACCTATCCCTGCTTCTGCACCCGCGCCGACATCGCCCGCGCGGCCTCGGCGCCGCATGGGCCGGAGGGCGTGATCTACCCGGGCACCTGCCGCAGCCTTGAGCCGGCCGAACGCGCTCGCCGCATCGCCGCCGGGTCGCCGCACGCGACTCGGCTGGATGTCGCGCGTGCCATGGCATCGACGGGGCCGCTCGACTTCCAGGACGAGGCCGGCGTGCGGCGCGCCTGCAACCCGGCACGCTTCGGCGACATCGTGCTGGCCCGACGCGACGCCCCCGCCAGCTATCATCTCTGCGTCGCCCACGACGACGCCGCGCAGGGCGTCACCCTGGTCACGCGCGGGGTCGACCTGGAGCCGGCCACCGACATCCAACGGCTGTTGCAGACGCTGCTGGGCTGGCCGGAGCCGTGGTATCGCCATCACCGCCTGTTGCTCGACGCCGCCGGCCGCCGCCTCGCCAAGCGCGACCACGCCGCCACGTTGCAGGCCCTGCGCGCGGACGGCGCCACCCCCGCCGAGGTTCGCACCCTCGCGCGCGACGGCGAGGATTGACCGTGCCGGCGAACTTCATAATAGGGATGCGCCACCTCCAGGGATCGCCTGCGATGCTGCTCCGTATCCTGCTGCTCCTGCTGTTGCCATTGGGCGCTCTTGCGCAGGAGAAGGTGCTGAACGTCTACAACTGGACCGACTACATCGACCCGGCGGCGCTGGAGCAGTTCCAGAAGCAGACGGGCATCACCGTCCACTACGACGTCTACGACAGCCTGGAGACGCTGGAGGGCAAGCTGCTCGCCGGGCGCTCCGGCTACGACATCATCGTGCCGACGGCGGAACCGACCTTCGCCCGCCTGATCGCCGCCAAGGCGCTGCTGCCGCTCGACCGCGCCAAGATCCCCAACCTCGCCAACCTCGACCCGGCGTTGATGCAGCGCGTCGCCACCTCCGACCCGGGCAACGTGTTCGGCGCCATCTATCTGTGGGGCACCATCGGCCTCGGTGAAATCCCGTCCAAGCTGAAGGCGCTCGACCCGGGCGCGCCGCTCGACAGCTGGGACCTGCTGCTGCAGCCGGAGCACGCGAAACGGGTCGCCGGGTGCGGCATCACCATGATGGACTCCGCCACCGACGTGATCCCGTCCGTACTGCGCTACCTGCACCACGACCCGGCCAGCACCAATGCCGCCGACCTCGCCGACGTCGAGCGCACGCTGCTGGCGATCCGACCGTACATCCGCACCTTCGCCAGCGGCGGCGCGGTCGAGGCCCTGGCCGGCGGCGACACCTGCCTGGTGATGAGCTACTCCGGCGACGTGATCCAGGCCGCCGCCCGCGCCGCGGAGGCCAAGCGGGACGCCGTGACGTATGTGGCGCCGAAGGAGTTCACCCAGTTGTGGTTCGACATGCTGGCGGTCCCGAAGGACGCGCCGCATCCGGAACTGGCGATGCAGTTCATCGACTTCGTGCTGCGGCCCGCCGTGATCGCCGGCATCACCAACACGGTGCGCTACCCTAACGCCGTGCCCGCCAGCCGCGCCGACGTGCTGCCGGCCATCCGCGACGACGCCAACGTGTATCCGACGGCGGCGGAACTGCAGCGCAGCTTCACCGTGGCGGCGGCGGACCAGGCCGCGACGCGGGCACGGACCCGGCTGTGGGCGCGGTTCAAGGCCGGCTCCTGACAGACGGGCACGTCGTCGTCAGTGGCCTGTCGGTGCGCTACGGCGGCTGGCTGGCGCTGGACCGCCTTGACCTGTCGATCGGGCGCGGCGAGTTGTTCGTGCTGCTGGGCGGGTCGGGGTCGGGCAAGACGACGCTGTTGCGCACGCTCGCCGGGTTCATCGCGCCGAGCCAGGGTCAGGTGCTGCTGGGCGGGCGCGACATCACGGCGCTGCCGCCGCATCGCCGCCCGGTGAACACCATGTTCCAGTCGTACGCGCTGTTCCCGCACATGAGCGTCGCCGCCAACATCGGCTTCGGCCTGAAGCGCCAGGGCTTGCCGCGCGCCGCCGTGGCGGAGCGGATCGCCGAGCTGCTGGCGCTAGTGCGGCTGGAGGGTTTCGGCGACCGCCGCCCGGATGCGCTGTCCGGCGGGCAGCGGCAGCGCGTCGCCCTGGCTCGCAGCCTGGCGCCAAGGCCGGAGCTTTTATTGTTGGACGAGCCGCTGTCGGCGCTGGACCGCGGGCTGCGCGAGGCGACGCAAGGCGAGCTGGTGCGGGTGCAGCGGCAGCTTGGCATCACCTTCGTGCTGGTCACCCACGACCAGGAGGAGGCGCTGACGATGGCGACCCGCATCGGCCTGCTGGAGGGCGGGCGCCTGGCGCAGGTCGGCACTCCGCGGGAGATCTACGAACACCCGGTGAGCCGCAGCGTCGCCGCGTTCATGGGGGCTGCCAACATCCTGCCGGCGCGGGTGCGCGAACCCGGCGTGGTAGAGCTGACCAGCTTGGGCGTGGTGACGGGGGCCGACACCGCTGGGCACTCGGGCGAGCTGCATGTGGCGTTCCGGCCGGAGCGGCTGCGGCTGTCGCCGCACGGCGAGCCCGGGCCGAACTTCGTCGTTGGCGTGGTGATGCACAGCGCCTACCGAGGCATCGTGGTGGACCATCAGGTGCGCGTGGCCGATGGCGTCACGCTGCTGGCATCGCAACCACTTGGCGACGGCGCCGCTGCCGCATTGCCGCCCGGCGCCACAGTCTGGGTGTCATGGAACGACGACTCATGCATCCTGCTGCCGAAATGACTTCTCCCCCTCCCCCTGCGGGAGGGGGCCGGGGGGAGGGGTCGAGCGAGATCTCGGGCGCGACCCCTCCTCCCAGCCTCCTCCCGCAAGGGGAGGAGGGGCTAGCAAGTATAGGCTGGGGGCGCTGGTTAGTGCTGGGGCCGCTATGGGGCTGGCTGCTGCTGTTCATCGCGCTGCCGGCGCTGATCGTGTTCGCGCTGTCGTTCTCGCAAAGCATCGTCGGCGTGCCGCCTTACGCGCCCGTCGTCACCTGGGTTGGCGCATGGCCGTCGCTGCACCTGCTGCCCGACAACTACCAGGCGCTGGTCGCCGACGACTACTACCTCGACGCCGCGTGGCAGAGCCTGCTGGTCGCGTCCGTGTCCTCCTTGCTGTGCCTGCTGATCGGCTACCCGATGGCGCTCGGCATCGCCCGCAGCGCCGAGGGGGTGCGCTCGCTGCTGCTGCTGCTGGTGATGCTGCCGTTCTGGACGGGGTTCCTGCTGCGCATCGTTGCCTGGATTGGGCTGCTGCGCGACGAAGGCTGGATCAACGCCGCCCTGCTCGCCACGGGGCTGACGCATGCGCCGGTCCACATGCTGTATACCCGCTTCGCGATGTACGTCGGCATCGTCTACTGCTACCTGCCGTTCATGGTGCTGCCGCTGTACGCCCGCCTGTCCCGGCTCGACCCGGCGCTGGAGGAAGCGGCCGCCGACCTCGGCGCGTCGCCGCTACGGGTGTTCCTGAGCGTCACCCTGCCGCTGTCGCTGCCCGGCATCGCCGCCGGGCTGGCGCTGGTGTTCATGCCGGCGGTCGGCGAATACGTCATCCCCGAGCTGCTGGGCGGCCCGTCGGCGCAGACGCTGGGGCGCACCCTGTGGAACGAGTTCTTCGCCAACCACGACTGGCCAATGGCGTCCGCCCTGGCCAACGCGCTGCTGCTGGGCCTGCTGCTGCCGCTGGCGTTGCTTCGCGCGGCGCAGCGGCGGCCATGAGGCGCTCCCGCGCATTGCTGGGCGCGATGGCGTGCGGCTACGCGTTCCTGTTCGTCCCCGTCATCCTGCTGGTGCTCACCAGCTTCAACGACTCGCGCCTGACCACCGTGTTCTCCGGCTTCTCCTGGCGCTGGTACGTCGCGCTCTGGAACGACCAGGCGCTGCTCGCGGCCGGGCGGCTGTCGCTGGCGATCGCCGCCGGGTCGGCGACGGGCGCCACCATCCTGGGCACCGCCGCCGGCTACGGGCTGGCGCGGTTCGGCCGGCTGCGCGGGCGCGGCGTGCTGGAGGGATTGCTCGCCACCCGCCTGGTCCTGCCGGACGTGCTGATCGGCCTGTCCTTGCTGCTGCTGTTCGTCTCGTGCCAGCAGGCGTTCGGCATCCCGGCTGAGCGCGGCGCCGGCACCATCGCCATCGCCCACGTGTCGTTCGCGCTGTCCTACGTCGCCGTGGTGGTGCGCGCCCGGCTGGACGGCTCCGGCACCGACCTGGAGGAGGCGGCGATGGACCTCGGCGCCACGCCCTTGGGCGCGTTCCTGCGCATCACCTTGCCCTTGCTGGCGCCGGCGCTGCTGTCCGGCTGGCTGCTGGCATTCACCCTCAGCCTGGACGACCTGGTGGTGGCGAGCTTCGTCTCCGGCCCGGGCGCGTCCACCCTGCCGATGGTGGTGTTCTCCAGCCTGAAGCTCGGCGCCACGCCGGAGCTGAACGCGCTGGCGAGCGTCATCCTGCTCGGCGTCACCACGGCGCTGGTCGGCGCGTGGGCGATGCAGCGGCTGTGGAGTGTTGCCGGGGCCAGATCGCGGGAATAGGGTGCGTCGCTCGATCGACAGCTCGGAAGTGTCATGCAGCTCCTCGCCGAACGCCTTGGCCGCGTCAGCCCCAGCCAGACCATCGCCATCACCACCAAGGCCCGCGCGCTGAAGGCGGCCGGCCGCGACATCATCAGCCTGTCGGCCGGCGAGCCCGACTTCGACACCCCCGACAACG
>CAXSFF010000143.1:0-6926 GCA_964236035.1 uncultured Acetobacteraceae bacterium | reverse complement strand
TGGATCATAGCGCTATCATGCCGGCAACAAGCGACGACTTCATCGACGCCTACCTCGCGGAAAGCGTGAACGGACTCGTGGAGTTCCAACGGCAGTCCCAGTACCGCGTCACCATGACCGCCATGGCCGGGGCCATCACCGTGGCCTTGCGCGCTGGCAAAAAGCTGCTGATCGCCGGCAATGGCGGCAGCGCCGGCGACGCGCAGCATATCGCAGGCGAGTTTGTCGCGCGCCTGATGTATGACCGCGGCCCGATGGCGGCCATCGCCTTGACGACCGACAGCTCTGTCATGACCGCCACCGCCAACGATTACGGCTATGAACAGGTGTTCGAGCGTCAGGTCCTGGCGCTCGGTCAGCCCGGCGACGTGTTCATGGGAATATCGACGTCCGGGCACTCGGCCAACGTGTTGCGGGCGTTCGACGCCGCGCGGGCCAAGGGGCTGGTGTCGATCGGTCTCACCGGCTCGCAAGGGCACTCGATGCGAGACAAATGCGCCTTGTTGCTTGAGGCGCCATCGAGCCGCACCGCCATCATCCAGCAGATACATAGCGTTGCCGCCCACATCATCTGTGCCCTGGTGGAGCAGGCCATGTTCCCGAGCGACGCTTAGGAATGTCGATGCGACATCCCGCTCTGGCGCTGCTGCTCGCGGTCATGCCGGCAGCACAGGCCGCGCGGGCAGATCAGATCGTGGCTCCGGCAGGACCGTTCGATCCGGCGAGCACTGCAACTTTCATCGTTCATCTCGATCAGCCCGTCACCGCCGCCGGCGTCCTTGCCATCGAGTGGACCGACGCGGCGAACCGCGTCGTCGAGCGTCGCGGCATTCCCTACAGGCTGGCCAACGGCGCCGACATCCCCTTCGCCATCGATATGCGGCGCAGCGTCGTGATGGGAAACACCCTGACGGCACGGCTGACGCCAGGTTCCCCTCCAATCCAGACAAGCTTCATCGCGCCAGCCCATAGCGATCCATGGTCGGACTGGCAGACCATCCTGTATCAGCCGCGCAGCCCTATGCAACTCGCAGCGCTGCGACATGTCGGCCTTACGGGCGGCATGGTCTTCGCCAACCGCGCCGATCCGAAACACCTGGATTCCAGCGCAATCAACTCCTTGGTTCAGGGCGACCTGCGCTGGTACGTCGAGAACATCGCCACCGACTTCTATGCCGAATATCACCGCTGGCGTCCGGGCCGTGCCGAAACCGCGGATTTCGACGAAGCCAAGCGGATGCACCAGCAGGCTCCTGGCGATCTCGCCGCCTTCACGCGCGTGCCGAGCCTGTCGGACCCGGATTGGCTCGCCCACATCCGCGAACGTCTCGCCGACACCGTGCAGGCGTTCGCGCGCTATCAGCCGCTGTACTATAGCCTCGCCGACGAGCCAGGCATTGCCGACCTGGCCGCCGCATGGGATTTCGACTTCGCCCCCGCCTCCCTTGCCGGCTTCCGCGCATGGCTGCAAACGCAGTATCCATCGCTTGACGCGCTGAACCAGGAATGGGGGTCGGATTTCCCGGGCTGGTCTGACGTGATGCCGGCCACCACGGATCAGGCGATGGCGCGCCAGGATGACAACTTCGCCGCCTGGGCCGACTTCAAGGCGTGGATGGACGTGGCATTCGCCCGCGCCGTGCAAGCTGGAACGGACGCCGTCCATGCCGCCGACCCACACGCTCGCGCCGCCATCGAGGGCACGCAGATTCCAGGATGGGGCGGCTATGACTACAGTCGTCTCGCCGCCGCCGTGGACGTCATGGAGATCTACGATTTCGGTCAGAACGTCGACATTGCCCGCAGCTTCAACCCGGCCCTGGTGATGGTCTCGACCCTGTCCGGGCATGATGACGCGACGATGCACGAGCTTTGGCACTCCCTGTTGATGGGAATGCGCGGCGTGATCCTGTGGGACGAAAAGAACGACCTTGCCGACACGGGCGGCGGCCTGGGCGAGACCGGCCGGAGCATCGCGCCGACCCTTGAACGGCTTCATGACGGCTTGGGAGCGTTGCTGATCCATAGTCCGCGCGACCCGGCGCCCATCGCGATCCTCTACTCGCCGCCCAGCTTCCGCATGGAGTGGATGCTGGACCGGCGGCCGAACGGCGTCGCCTGGGCGGCGCGCGACGCGGAGGCCGAGTACCAGGATACCGCCATGCGCGCTGCCACCCGGGGTTTCAGCCGCCTGCTCGCCCATCTTGGGCTGCAAGGGCGTTTCGTGTCGCCGCAGATGCTGGCCGACGGCAGTTTCGCCCGTGCTGGCTTTCGCGCGCTGATCCTGCCGCATGTGCTGGCAATGTCCGTTGATGAGGCCGCGGCGATTCGGCGCTTTGCCGGGTCGGGTGGCCTGATCATCGCCGATACCGTGCCGGGCGCCTTCGATGGCCATGGCCGCCGACAGCCCGCACCGCCGCTCGCTGACTTGTTCCCGTCGGCTGATGGAGATTCAGGCAAGCTGTTCTCACTGGGCGGCGACCCGCTGTCCGACGCCGTGGACGGTCATGACCCGGCAGCGCTGCTCCAGCTGAGCCAGCTTCTTGCGACGGCCGGAGTGGGGGCCGATCTTGTCCTCACCACCGCGGACGGGCAGCCCGCAGCCGATGTGTCGGTTTATCGCTATCTCAGCGGCGCCACTCGCCTTTATGCGCTTCAGCGGGATTTTTCACGTCAGCCTGGCAGCATCCCCGCCATGGAGGCGGTCAACGTCGACCTGCCGCAATCTCGTTTCGTCTTTACTGCCGGCAGGTCCAACTCGCAGGCCCCGCTGACCCACCTGGCGTTGCTGCTCGACCCAGTGTTGCCAACGCTGCTTGCCATCTCGGACGCTCCGCTTGGGCCACCCGTGGTCACCACCTCGCAAACGGTCAAGCTAGGGCAGGATGCCGTGTTTGACCTGTATTTGCCAGGAACACGTGACGGCGCTGTCCTCCATGTCGAGGTCAAGGATCCGGCAGGGAAGGTCGATGACTGCTACGCCGCCAACATCATCGCTGCCGGGGGCGGCGCTCAGTGGCGTCTGCCACTGGCGGCCAACGACGCCGCGGGTTCATGGACCGTTACTGCCACGGATATGTTGAGCGGACAGCAGGTTCTCACCCAGGTCGACACGACCCCGCCTTGATCTGGCAAGCTGCCGCCTTCTTGCGAGGGTTGCGGCGAGTTCGGCAAAGTGGCTACTAGCGTTCACAACGATAATCGACCGCACCGGACGCGGCGCTAAATTCAAGTCCAGGAACGGGAGTGGAAGTATGCGCGCGCATCTGTTGATTGGGATAGGCCTGCTTGGCGCATCGTTTGGCTGGCCTGGCCCTGCCGCGGCGCGCACCTTGATGGTAGGGGTAGAGCAGCAATACAAAGCCCCCGGCGCCGCTCTCCAGGCCGCCCAGGATGGTGACACCATCATGATCCAGCCGGGAACGTATTATGATTGCGGCTTCGTTCGGGCGAACAACGTCACGGTCGAGGGTAGCGGCCCCGGTGTCGTCCTGACCGACAAGAGCTGCGGCGGTAAGGCGTTGCTGGTCGTGGACGGCAACGACATCACCATCCGCAACCTCACTTTGCAGCGCGCCCGCGTGCCCGACGGCAACGGCGCCGGCATCCGTGCCGAGGGCGGCAACCTGCTGGTCGACAAGACCCGCTTCCTGAACAATCAGAATGGCATCCTATCGGCCGACAATCCCAAGGCGACGATCACGGTCAAGGACAGCGAGTTCGTCGGCAACGGGGTGTGCGCCGCGGCCTGCGCGCACTCGATCTATATCGGCAACATCGCGAAGCTGGTGGTGCAGGGCACACGGATCACCGAAACCCATTCCGGTCATGGCATCAAGTCGCGCGCCCAGCATACCGAGGTGCTCAACTGCGACATTTCCGACGGTCCGACGGGAAACTCGAGCTACACGATCGATATCCCGAACGGCGGGGCGTTGCTTGTCGTCGGCAACAAGCTGGAGAAGGGACCGAACGCGGAGAACACGGCCAACACGATCAGCATCGGCGAGGAGGGTGTCGACCGCCCGACCGACGAGATCGTCATCAAGAACAACCGCCTGACCAACGATGAAGTCGACAAGACCACGACGTTCGTCAACAACATCACTGCAACTCCAGCGCAGCTTTCAGGCAATGTCTATGTCGGGTCGGTCCGCCCTTTAGTGGGGGATGGCTCGCAGCGGTGAAGAACCAGACGGTGGTCGCGATGAAACGAACCGCCCATGGCGGCATCGATTTCGCGAAGAAGGTCATTCACCACGTGCTGGACCGACTTTAGGGAAGGCGTCGAACCGGGCATGCCTGCAACCATCAGCGTTGTCGTGCCGACCTACAACAGAGCCGAATTGCTGGGCGTCACGCTGGATGCGATCATCGGCCAGGAAACTCCGGCGATTGAGATCATCGTCGTCGATGACGGCTCGACGGATCATACCTCCGAGGTGCTGCGGCTCTATAGCCCATGGGTCCGAGGCATCCGGATCGGCAACAGCGGCGATCTTGCCGCCCGCAACGTCGGACTGCGGGCTGCGTCCGGCAAACTGGTTGCTTTTTGCGACAGCGACGATGTGTGGCGGCCCAGGTTCCTCACGGCCATGGCCGGTCTTTGGCGCAGCGCACCTGGTTTGGCGGCTGGCTACGCCAATTTCCAGGCCATCCATGACGAGGTCTGGAGCGGGCGAACAAAGTTCGACGATGCCCCAGAACGCTTCTGGGACGGCTTGCGCCCGATAACTCCGGAGTGCTTCGTCTTTGACGAGCCGATCGTCGAGCGGCTGTTGAAGTTCCAACCGTTCTTCCCCTCGGCGATGACGGTGGACCGGGCCGTGTTCCTCAATGACGGCGGTTGGGATGAGACGGTAAGCCGAATTGTCGGAACGGATTTCGCCACCGCACTGCGCATGGCCGAACGGCCGCTTGGCATCATCAAACAGCCTCTTGTTGGCATTCGACGGCACCCAGGGAATTTCTCTGGGGATGTGCAGGCGATGAATCTTGGCGACGCCAGCATTCTTGAGCACGTGCTGGCGACCCGTGCGTCATCGGAGCGATACCGTGACACCATCCTGAAAAGCATCGCAGACCGCCGGGCTGCAGCAGCCGACACCGCATTCGACCGACGCGACTTCGCCGCTGTCCAGCGCATCCAAAGCGCGTTGCCCGCGACCCATCGCCCGTTTCGCAGACGGGTGAAGGCCTGGATCAGCGGCTTGCCCGGCCCTCTGGCCCGAGGCGCTGCGAGCCTCACGAGCCGGCTGAGCGACCAGGCGGGCGAAGGCGCCTGATCCAGGGCTGCTACCTTATGGAACGCTCGCGTCGGCCCGCATACCGTGGCAGGCGTTGGCCGGCGTTCCGCAGGATGCTTGCAACGACGTTCAGCAGATCGCGCTCAGGGCCCGGCGGTCGTCCAACGGCAACCCACATCGAGACGATGCACAGCATGTAGACCGCCGCACCCACCGAGGCCTGTAGAGCAAGGTGCAGGGCGAACTGATCGGCGACAGGCACGAACCCCAGGCCGGACACCAGCAGGCAAACCCCCATCGCCAGCGCCGCGATCAGGCTGCGGCACACTGCACGCACCAGGTCCGTCGCGCGCACGTCGAAGCGCCGCAGGGTCAGGACCAGGTAGGTGCCCTGTTCACAGAGGCTGACGCCGCCGACAAGCATGGCGGCTGTCGTCAGCGTGCCTCCAGGCAGGAAGCCGAGCAGCAAGACCACGCGCAACACCGTCATGACGACGGTGATCGCGAAGGTGACCGGGAGCATGCCATAGGCGCTGAACAAGGTGCCGCTCAGGCTGGTGATCACCCCCAGGGACGCGGTGAAGCCGAGGATCTGGATCATCGGGATCGCCTGCAGCCACCCGGGGCCAAAGGCGAGCCGCACCAGGGGATCGGCGACCGCGGCGATCCCCACCCCGGCGGGCAGCACGATCAACGCGGAGGCCGCAACCAGGCGGACGTAGGTTTGGCCTACGCTCAGGCCCGTGTTGCGCAGTTGCGAGAAGCTTGGGAAACAGGCGCGGCAGAGCGGGTCGACCAGTTCCGACGTCGGCAGCGACGCGATCTCACCACCCAGCGAGTAAATCCCGACCTGGGCCGGCGAGAACAACCGCCCGATCACCACAGTATCGAAACGGTCACGCAGGATCGCCACCATGTAGATCGCCCACGACCAGGTGGTGAAGCCGGTGATCCGGCGCCATGCCGCCAGCGTGATCCGCGGCAGGTAAGGGTACATCGCGTAGCTCAGCCCCGTGCGGATCACGCGGCCGACGACGATGCCGAACACCAACGCCCAGTAGCTGTGCCAGATCAGGGCAAAGCCGATCGTCCCCGCCACCTGCAGCACGCGCGGGATGGTCCATAGCTGGAACTCCCGCTTGAAGGCGAAGGTCCGCATGAAGTCGGCGGTGGCGATGTTCTCCACCGAACCGATCAGGTTGGAGATCGCCAACGCTACCAGGACGGCGAACAGCCGCGGTTCGTGGAAGAACTCTCCGATCGGCCAGGCCGCGGCCGCCACCACGCTGGCAGTCAGCAGGCCACGCATGAGGCTCATCGTGAAGGCCGTGTCGTACATCGAGCGATCCGGCTTTGGATCACGGACGATGGCCTCGTGCACGCTGAGGTTGGTGACGGCGTCGACCATCTGGGAAAAGCCGCCGGCCAGCGCCACCAAGCCGAAATCGCCGGGTCCGAGCAGCCGCACCAGCGTCAGCGTGCTGACGACTCCGAGCAGCCGAGTCAGCAGCCGGAACCCGGCGACCCAGCCGGCGCCGCGCGCCGTCTTCGCGAGCAACGAGGGCTCCGCTGCCTCGCTCACCGGGTCGCGGCCTGGATCGGCCGGCGGCCGAAACGGCGGCGCACATAGTCCCGCGCGCCTTGCCGTGCGGCGCGCGCGAGCGGGTCGGAGCGCAACAG
>CAXSFF010000142.1:0-6928 GCA_964236035.1 uncultured Acetobacteraceae bacterium | reverse complement strand
GTCGGCGTTGAGGGTCAGCGAGCAGTGGTCGGCGAACCCGGCCTGCGCCTCGTCCACGGCGTTGTCGATGATCTCAAACGCCATGTGGTGCAGGCCGGAGCCATCATCGGTGTCGCCGATGTACATGCCTGGGCGCTTGCGCACCGCGTCGAGGCCACGCAGGACGGAGATGGAGGCGGCATCATAGCTCTCGGGAGCGGCCGGCAGGACGGGATCGGCGGGGTCGGACATGCCGTCGGGTAACTCCAATTTCCTCAATGCAATATAGCTGTTACGGGCCGTGAAAGACACCCCTGGCCGGCGGAAAGCCCGCATCGGCGATCAGGGCGCCGTTGCCGGTCAGCAGGCCCTCCGCCACCCCGGCGAGCGGGGCGAACACGTCAGAATCGGTGCCCGTCAGCAGCACCTGCGCCGGCAGCGCCGCCAGCGCCTCCAGCAACCGCGCCCGCAGGCCGCCGTCGAGATGCACCGTGGGCTCGTCGAGCAGCAACAAGGGCGCCTGCCCCCGCGCCTCCGCGATCAGCGCGGCGTGGCCGAGCACGGTGCCGACCAGCAACGCCTTCTGCTGCCCCGTGCTGGATTGCGCGGCGGACAGCCCCGTGGCCGCATCCGACAGCGCCATGTCCGACCGGTGCGCCCCCAGGCTCGCCGACCCGGCCGCCGCGTCCTGCCCCCGCGCCGCTGCCAGCGCTTCCCGCAGCCAATCCTCCACCGCCAGGGCAGGCAGCGTGTCGAGCCGGTCGGCGATCGGGTCCAGCAGCGCCAGCCGCGCGGCGGGAAACGCGCCGGACGCGCCCGCCGCCAGCGCCGCGTTCAGCCGCGCCACCAGCCCGCGCCGCCCGGCGGTGGCGGCGACGGCGTGGCGCACCATGCTGTCCTCCAACCCGGCGAGCCAGGCGGAGTCCGCCCCGCCGCCCGCCAGCAGCCGGTTGCGCTGCGCCATCGCCGAGTCGTGGGCGGCGATCTCCCGCGCGTGCCCCGGCTCCAGCGCCCACACCAGGCGGTCGAGGAAGCGGCGGCGGCCGGACGCACCCTCCTGGAACAGCCGGTCCATCTGCGGCGTCAGCCAGACGGCGGCGACCCGGCTGGCGATCTCGGCCTGCGAGCGTGGCGCCTGGCCGTCGAGGCGGAACACGCGGCGGTCGCCAGGCCCATCGGGCGGCGTGCCGGTGCCGATGTCGACCTGGTCCGCGCCGCTGCCGAACTGCGCCGCCACCGCCCAGCCGGCGGTGCCCACCCGCGCCAGCTCGGCGATGCGGGCGCCGCGCAGGCCGCGGCCGGGCACCAGCAGGGACACCGCCTCCAGCAGGTTGGTCTTGCCGCTGCCGTTCGGCCCCGTGATCACGCTGATGCGCGCGCCCGGCCGCCAGACCAGCGTCCGGTAGTTGCGGAAGTCGGTGAGCGCGAGGCGGCTGAGAAACACGGCGAGACCCTTTGGTGCCAGACCCTGGGCGCCGGGACGGCAGCGCCTCGCATTGACGCCTTCGACGCTGTTGTGCAATCGATTAACAAGATCGGCGCACAGCCGGCGCATCGCACGGGGGAGAGACGCGACATGCGATACCGGGAACTCAGCGAAATCCGCGACGGCATGCGGATCGACTGGGACATGCCGATCACCATGGATGACGGCCTGGTCCTGCGCGCGGACATCTACCGCCCCGTGGCTGATGGCCGCTATCCCGTGCTGATGACCTATGGCCCGTATGGCAAGTGGCTGCACTTCGAGGACCTGTACGGGTCGCAATGGCGGACCATGTGCGCCAACCATCCGGATGTCCCCGCCGGGTCGACGAACGCCTACCAGAACTGGGAGGTGGTCGACCCGGAGAAGTGGGTCCCGGACGGCTACGTCTGCATCCGCGTCGACAGCCGTGGCGCCGGGCGCTCGCCGGGCGTAATCGACATCTGGTCGCACCGCGAGGCGCAGGATTTCGCCGCGTGCATCGAATGGGCCGGCGTGCAGCCGTGGTCGAACGGCAAGGTCGGGCTGAACGGCATCTCCTACTACGCGATGAACCAGTGGCAGGCGGCGGCGCTGCAGCCGAAGCACCTGGCCGCGATCTGCACCTGGGAGGGCGCGGCGGACTTCTACCGCGACATGGCGCACCACGGCGGCATCTTCTGCAACGGCTTCACCCATGACTGGTCCATCGCTCAGGTCTGGACCGTGCAGAACGGTCGCGGCACGCGCGGCTTCAAGAGCCGGATGACCGGCGGCTGGGTCTCCGGCCCGGAGACGCTGACCGACGAGGCGCTCGGCAGCAACCGCCATGAGTTCTCCGAGGACTGCCTGGCCAACAAGCTCGATACCGACGAGTTCTGGCAGTCGCGCATGCCGGACTGGAGCCGCGTGCAGGTCCCCGTGTTCTCCTCGGCGAACTGGGGCGGGCAGGGGCTGCATCCCCGTGGCAACTTCGACGGCTTCGTGCGGGCGGCCAGCGCCGACAAGTGGCTCGAGGTGCACGGCCTGGAGCATTGGAGCGAGTTCTACACCAACTACGGCGTCGACCTGCAGAAGCGCTTCTTCGGCCATTTCCTCAAGGGCGAGGCGAACGGCTGGGACCGGCAGCCGCATGTGGTGCTGCAGGTGCGCCACCCCGGCGAGCATTTCGTCCGGCGGGAGGAGACCACCTGGCCGCTGGCGGGCACGCAATGGACCCCGTTCCATCTCGACCCGGCCAACCACGCCCTGCGCGCCGACCCGGCGTCCGGACCGAGTTCGGTGACGTATGCCGGGCTGGGCGACGGCGTGACGTTCCTGACGCCGCCGCTGGAGCAGCCGACGGAGATCACAGGGCCGATCGCGGCCAAGCTGTTCGTGTCGTCGTCGACCGCGGACGCCGACCTGTTCCTGGTGGTCCGCGTGTTCGCCCCCGACCTGAAGGAGGTCGTGTTCCGCGGCGCCGTCGACCCGCATACCCCCGTGGCGCAAGGCTGGCTGCGCGTCTCCCACCGCAAGCTCGACCCGGCGTTGAGCGAGCCTTATCAGCCCTACCACAGCCACGACGCCATCGAGCCGATGACCCCGGGCCAGGTGTACGAGGTGGATGTGGAGGTGTGGCCCACCTGCATCGTCGTGCCTGCCGGCCACCGGATCGCGCTCACCGTGCGCGGCAAGGACTACGTGTATCCCGGCGATGCCGCGCCGCCGGAGAACAAGGGCGCCAAGCCGTTCACCGGAGTCGCCTTCTTCCGGCACGACGACCCGCGCGATCGTCCCGCCGCCGTGTTCGGCGGCGACGTGACGCTGCATGCCGGCGGCGGGCGGGAGTCCTACCTGTTGCTCCCCGTCATACCGACGCGGCGACCGGCTTAAGGGCATCGTAGAGCGCCGTCACGACAGTCACGCCAGCCGATAGGTCCGGATCAGGCGGCGACCCGCATCCGTGCCACGGCGTCCTCGTCCACCTCGACGCCCAGCCCTGGCCCAGCCGGCAGCTCGACCTGTCCGTGGCGGGCTATGAAGGGTGTGACGACGATGTCTTCGGCCAGGTATTCGTTGGTCAGGCTCACGCCCCAATCGGCATTGCCGGCGACGCAGGCGAGTTGAGTGGTGGCCGCAGCTCCTAGCGCCGTTTCCGCCATGGCGGACACGTTGATGGAGACGTCGTGCTGTTCACAGGCCATCATGGCCTGCAGCATCGCCATCGGGCCGCCCAGCTTGACCAGGTTGAGGGACGCCCCCATCACGCCATGACCAGCGTGCCGCACGATGTCGGCGACGCCATGGATGCCCTCATCGGCGCAGATCGGCGTCGCGCCCCGCGCCAGGCGCGCCATGCCGGCCAGGTTGGCGGCGGCAACGGGTTGCTCCAGGAACTCCAGTTGCGCCGTGACGACGCCACCCAGGAAGATCTGCGCAGCCGGCAAGGTGAAGGCGCCGTTGGCATTCACGCAGAGACGGATATCGGGTCCGAGCCGGCGCCGCAGCGCCAGGACGGTGGCGATGTCGGCTTCCAGCGACTTCACCCCCACCTTCAGCTTGAAGAAGCTGAAACCACGCGCTGCATAGGCGACCGCCTCGGCGACGTCATCCTCCAGCGTGTCGTTGCCGAGCAGGCACATCGGACGCACGCTATGCCGCAGCGCGCCGCCGAACAGGTCGGCGAACGACACCTGCAAGGCGTGGCCGACCAGGTCGTGCAGAGCGATCTCGACGGCGGAGCGGGCGCCGGTGTTGCCGTACAGTGCCGCCGCGCAGTCACGGATCAGCACGGCGCGATGGCGCGCGTCGCGGCCAAGCAGCACGGGCGCCAGATGATCACGCACCGCAGCCGTCATGGCGGCGCCCGTGTCGCCCGTCATGGTGGGGGCAGAGGCTGCCTCGCCCCAGCCGACCGTGCCGTCCTGCGCCTCGATCCGCACCAGCAGGTTGTCGGCGGATCGGATGGTGGCGCCCGCCATCCGCATCGGCCTTATCAAGGGCAACGCCACGGGGATTGCGTCCACGCGGCGGATCAGCAACGGCCGCGACCGGTACGCGGCAGCGGGCAGCAATGAAGCGGGCAGGCAGGCCGCCAGACCACTCACCTGAAGAACATTCGCTTGATCCAACTCGATCCCTCCTGAAACCCAGGCAGCACGGCATGATGGATGTTACGAATTGCGTCTTACGATACCATTAAAATGAACAGGTCATATTTGCTTTGATATCAAAATGATTGTCGCAGCCTGTTCATCGAGTGCCTGCTCAGGCGGGTCGGCGATTGCGGCGACGCAGCCAGCCCAGGCCGAACAGCCCCGTTGCCAACAACGCCAGGCTCGCCGGCTCTGGGACCGCGGTCGCCTTGGTCGCCTGTCCCTGGTTGCCGGCGGCGATGAACTGCGTGACGGCTCCGGCAAGCGCGAAGGTTCCGTTGGCGATGTCACCAAGATAGGTTTGCGTCAGGCCGGCGACGCTGCCGTCGTCGGAGACGAAGCTGAACTTGCTGCCATACTCGACCGTCCAGATTGCGTTCTGGATGGCGGCCGAGCCTTGCGCCGTCAGGGTCATCGTGTTGCCGGCGTTCACCAGGCCGCCGATCTGGGCGAGCTGGTTCGGCGTCAGCACGGCGCCGGTCGCGTCCTGGTCGGTGGCAAGCAGCTGCTGGGTGAAGGTGCCGGGCGCCAGATTGTCGAACAGGTCGGTGCACCAGGATGAAAGGCTGCCGGTCGTCGTCAGCAGCGTGATCTGGCCAGCGCCGGCGTACTCATTGTTGATGCGCCCCGTGTAGCTGACGTGCTCGTTCACGCCGAACACGCTGTAGCCAGTCACCGTGATGGGGGCAGCCTGCACCGCGCCAGCAGATGCTGCGACTGCGAGTGCTGCGACGACGGCATGTCGAAAAAGAACGTTCATGATGCACCTTCCTGAAAGAACGTCGCAATTTTTGGACATCTAGATCAGAGCAATTGTTATGCCACTTTGGTTTATGGCCGTTATCAGCCACAGCACCCACCATAGTGCCGCAACATGTCGGAATCCTTAACGGATCCGGCCCGGGTCGCATGGCCGTTCACCCGGATGGCGGCGGCACTGGTCATCCCACGTCGAGGCGGGCGGAGCATCGCTCGATCCCATGCAAAAAGGCCCGGTGTTTCCACCGGGCCTTTCCATAGAAGGTTGCTTCGCAGCGAACAGCTGCTGGCAACGATAGCCTAGTTGCTGTTGCTGCGGTTGCCCGTGAGCTGGAGCAGCAGCATGAACAGGTTGATGAAGTTCAGGTACAGGCTCAGCGCGTCGTACACGCTGCGCTTGCCCGCCTCGTCGGTGCCGCCGGCATAGGCGAACTGAGCGTAGGTCGCCTTGATCCGCTGCGTGTCATAGGCGGTCAGCCCTGTGAAGATCAACACGCCGGCGATGCTGATGATGAACTGCATCCCGCTGCTGCCGATGAACATGTTGACCACGCTGGCCAGGATGATGCCGAACAACCCCATCATCAGGAAGCTGCCCATGCCCGTCAAGTCGCGGCGGGTGGTGTAGCCCCAGATGCTCATGGCGGCGAAGGTGCCAGACGTGATGAAGAACGTCCGCACGATCGACTCGCCGGTGTAGCTGAGGAAGATCGACGTCAGGCTGGCGCCCATCGCGGCGCAGAACGCCCAGAAGATGCCCTGGACCGCAGTCTTGGACAGCCGGTTGACGCCGAAGCTCAGCACCAGCACGAAGGCGAGCGGGGCGAACATCGACACCATCGCCAACGGACCGGCGCGGTGCACCAGGCCGTACTGGGTCTGCACCACCGGGTAGAACAGGTTGATTGCCGCCGTGTTGGCGATGCCGTAGGCGACCAGGCCGGTCAGCAACAGGCCGCTGGTCATCCAGTTGTAGACGCGCAGCATGTAGGCGCGAAGCCCGGCGTCGATGGCTCCGGCGTTGGTCGCAGCACCTGGCGCCATGGCGCGAAGGTTGGGGGTGCGATAGTCGGGACTGAAGGCCATGGCCTTGGGTTCCTTGAATGGATGGGCGAAATGCCCCGTCGCGCATGTTGTCCACAGGCACGTCTTGATCAAGACAATTCGTCGCGGACTCCGGCACGTTGCCCGATTTTCATTCGGCACGCACGCTTAGAATCCCTTTGCTGTCCAATCCAACGCTAGTTGCCGTCGCCGCTGCCGCCGTCCGGCGACATCACCGCCTCCGCCGCGCGTGCGGTGGCGACGTTGGCGGACGGGATGTAGGGCAGGTTGGCCAGCCGTTGCAGGACGTCCGCCGGCGGCAGGACGAAGGCGGGGTTGGCCAGCGCGGCCTGCGCCCCCGCCGCATCGCCGAGCTGCAAAGCGTGGCGGGCCTGCGCCAGGCTGTCCACCACCTGCTGCGACGGGGCGGCGGCGGAGATCCCGACGGCTCGGCGGGTGTCCAGCCGGGCCTGTATCAGCTGCATCTGGATGGTGGCCGGCACGTACGCCCAGCGCGGCGCCGTGTTGATCTCCCCCGTGATGT
>CAXSFF010000141.1:0-6929 GCA_964236035.1 uncultured Acetobacteraceae bacterium | reverse complement strand
CCACCAACCCGGGGCAGGCGGCGGGGGCGCTCGACCGGGTGGCGTCCGGCGGCGAGCTGTCGCGGCTGATGCTGGCGTTGAAGGTGGTGTTGTCGAGCAATTCGTCAGTGCCGACGCTGGTGTTCGACGAGGTCGATTCCGGGGTTGGCGGCGCTACGGCGGCGGCAGTCGGCGAGCGGCTGGCGCGAGTGGCGGCGGGCGTGCAGGTGCTGGTGGTGACGCACAGCCCGCAGGTCGCGGCGCGCGGCACGGCGCATCTGCGGGTGATGAAGCACGAGGCGAAGGGCCGCGTGCAGACCACCGTGCTGCCGCTGGACGACAGCGAGCGCCGCGAGGAGCTGGCCCGCATGCTGGCCGGCGAGACCGTCACCGAAGCCGCCCGCGCCGCCGCCGACTCGCTTTTGGCATGATGCGGGCTGCACTGCTCCTCCTCCCCTTGCGGGAGGAGGCCGGGAGGAGGGGTGGCCGCGCGCCGAACGCCGCCGCGTGCCCCCCTCACCCCGGCCCTCTTCCGCGAGGGGAGAGGGAGCAGATGCATGGTTGACGACCTGACCGAGGAGGAAGCCGCCGACGAGCTGGCGCGCCTCGCCGCGGAACTTGCCCACCACGACCGCCTCTACAACACGGAGGACGCGCCGGAGATCACCGACGCCGAATACGACGCGCTGCGGCAACGGCTCAACGCGATCGAGGCCCGGTTCCCCAGCCTGATCCGCCCCGACAGCCCCTCGCAGAAGGTCGGCGCGGTCCCTGCCGGCGGCTTCGGCAAGATCACCCACCGCGTGCCGATGCTGAGCCTGGACAACGTGTTCGCCACGGCGGGTTTCGACGCGTTCTGCGACAGCGCGCGGCGGTTCCTGGGGCTGAAGGACGCGGCGCTGGCATTGGTGGCGGAGCCGAAGATCGACGGTCTCAGCATCTCCCTCACCTACGAGCACGGCCGCCTGCTGCACGGCGCCACCCGCGGCGACGGCGCCGAGGGCGAGGACGTGACCGCCAACCTGCGCACCATGAAGGCCGTGCCGACCCGCCTGAACGGCCACGCGCCGGCGCTGATCGAGATTCGCGGCGAGGTGTTCATGACCAAGGCCGATTTCCTGGCGCTGAACACGGCGCAGGCGGCGGCCGGGCTGCGGCTGTACGCCAACCCGCGCAACTCCGCCGCCGGCAGCCTGCGGCAGCTCGACCCGAAGATCACGGGCGCCCGCGCGCTGTCGCTGTTCGCCTACGCGATGGGCGACGCCAGCGAGCCGCCCGCCGCCACGCACTGGGAGTACCTGAAACAGCTGGAAGCGTGGGGCTTCACCGTCAATCCGCTGTCGCGCCGGCTCGACGGCCAGGCCAACGCGGAGGCGTTCCAGGCCGAGATGGCGGAGCGGCGCGCCGGCCTCGGCTACGACATCGACGGCGTAGTCTACAAGATCGACAGCCTCGAGCTGCAGCGCCGGCTGGGGTTCGCCGGGCGGGCGCCGCGCTGGGCGACAGCGTGGAAGTTCCCCGCCGAGCGCGCCACCACGCTGCTGGAGGACATCCGCATCCAGGTCGGCCGCACGGGGTCGCTCACCCCCGTCGCCTGGTTGCAGGCGGTGAACGTCGGCGGCGTGCTGGTCACCCGCGCTACCCTGCACAACGCGGACGAGATCGCCCGCAAGGACGTCCGCGTCGGCGACACCGTGGTGCTGCAACGGGCTGGCGATGTCATCCCGCAGATCATCGGCCCCGTGCTGGAAAAACGCCCTGACGGTGCCACGGCGTTCGTGTTCCCCGACCACTGCCCCGTCTGCGGCAGCCTCGCCGTGCGTGCGCCCGGCGAGGTGGTGCGCCGCTGCACCGGCGGCCTGGTGTGCCCGGCGCAGGCGGTCGAGCGGCTGGCGCATTTCGTCAGCCGCGCCGCGTTCGACATCGAGCACCTCGGCGAGCAGACCCTGCGCGCCTTCCACGCCGACGGCCTGGTCGCCACCCCCGCCGACATCTTCCGCCTCGACCGACACGCCGCCGCGATCGCCGAGCGGGAGGGCTGGGGCGCGACCAGCATCGCCAACCTGCTGCGAGCGATCGAGACCCGGCGCCGCATCCCGTTGGCGCGGTTCATCTACGCCCTCGGCATCCGCCGCATCGGCGAGCAGAACGCCAAGCTGCTGGCCCGGCACTACGCCAGCTTCGCGCATTGGCGGGCGCAGATGCAGGCCGCCGTGATCATCGACTCGGAGGAACGGCAGGCGCTGGGCAGCATCATGCGCGTGGGCCAGGCCATCGCCGACGAGCTGGTGGCGTTCTTCAGCGAGCCGCGCAACGTGGCGCTGGTGGACGAGCTGGCGGGGTTGCTCACGATCGAGGATGCTGCGCCGGCGGCGGCAGGCGCGTTGTCCGGCAAGGTGATGGTGTTCACGGGGTCGCTCGCCACCATGACCCGGCCGGAGGCGAAGGCGATCGCGGAGCAGCTCGGCGCGCGCGTGACGGACACGGTGTCGAAGAAGACCGACTTGGTGGTGCTGGGCGCGGACGCCGGGTCGAAGGCGAAACGCGCCGCGGAGCTGGGCGTGGCGACGGCGACGGAGGCGGAGTGGCGGGCGCTGGCTGGGTTGTGACCGCTTCGCCATCACGCGAGAGCTGCTCCCCTCCCTTGCGGGAGGGGCTGGGGGAGGGGTGGCCACGCGCAGGGTGGTTGATGTGGCCACCCCTCCTCCCGGCCTCCTCCCGCAAGGGGAGGAGGAGCAGTGACGTCCTCGCGTTTCTACTAAGGCCCGATCCAGCTTGCCGTGATGCCGGACGGCGTGAACCGGCCGAAGGCGCGAGTCTGTCCGCCATCAGGGTCGAGGCGGAGGATGTCGACGCTGGCCAATGCGATCAGGATGACGGTGAACTGTTGGAATTGCTCCTCGTGGGGCATGTGGGGCTGCTCCGCGGGGTCCACGATCGGGCCGCCTGGTTCGGCAAGCAGCCCGTACGGCTTGCGGGCGTTGAGCGACAGCTTGTCCCAACGGGCACGCGCGAGTTCGTCGCCGCGGTGCAGACGGGCGGACCCCTCGAACCGCAGTTGCAGGTGATCAGCGGCGGACCAGGCCAGCAGGGCGACTTGGCCGGCATGGGCGATGTCGCGCACCTTGCCCGCCCGCGCGTCGCTGTGCGTCTCGGCGCAGGCCGGCGACCGTTCAAAGCCGCGCAGGACCAGGGTCCGAACGCCTGGATGCCCGTCAGGCGACACCGTTGCGAGCTGGACATTGCGCAGGTCGCCCTCGCGATCACGCAGCGAGCGTTCCAGCGCCGACAGGCCCGCCTCGATGAACGAAAGTGCGGGCGTCTGCATGACAGGGGAAAGTCAAACCGGCCGCAATGGTTTCGTGGCAACTCGCCAGCCGCACGCGCTAACCCGGCAAGGCGTTCGCCACCTCGTGCCCGCCTTCCCAGATCAGCTTGCAGGCCACGAACAGCACGATCAGCAGCCCCGCCCAGGCCACCCAGCGATGCCGCTCCAGCAGGCGGGCGATCAGGGTGGCGGCCACCGCCATCAGCACGATCGACACCGCCAGGCCCACCACCAGCACCCAGATGTGCCCGTCCGCCGCGCCCGCCACCGCCAGCACGTTGTCCAGGCTCATCGACAAATCGGCCAGCACGATCTGCAGGATCGCGGCGCCAAGCGACTTCGTCCCCTGCCCATGGGCGACCCTGCCCGTGGCGGGCCGCAGCTCCCGGTACATGCGCCAGCACACCCACAGCAGCAGCACGCCGCCGGCCAGCATCAGGCCGATGACCTCCAGCAGCTTGAGCGCCACCGTCGCCAGCCCGATGCGGACCACCGTGGCGGCGGCGATGCCCAGCAGGATCGCCATGCGCTTGTTGCGCGGCGGCAGCCCGGCGACCGCCATGCCGATCACGACGGCGTTGTCGCCGGCCAGCACCAGGTCGATGAACAGCACCTGCGCCAGGGCAGCGAGTTGGGGTACAAGGTCGGCGAACGACCCGATCTGGAGTGCGAGCATGGTCCCCCGTTACACCCGCCCTGAGATGGCAGCCATATGGGCACCCGAGAACCGCTTCCGCCTGTGGTTCGAGATCGAGGCCGCCGCCGCCGAGGGCATGGCCGCCGTCGGCGCTATCCCGGACGCCGCCGCCCGCACCATTCGTACGCGGGGCGGCGAGAAGCTGGCGCACATCTCGCAGGCCGACCTCGACCGCATCGACGCCATCGAGGCGGAGACGCGCCACGACGTGATCGCCTTCCTCACCTGGCTCGCCGAGGGCATCGGCCCGGACAGCCGCTTCGTGCACCAGGGCATGACCAGCAGCGACGTGCTCGACACCTGCCTGTCGCTGCAGCTGACCCAGGCCGCCGACTTGCTGCTGGCCGACCTCGACGCCGTGCTGGCGGCGCTGAAGCGGCGGGCGTTCGAGCACAGGCATACCCTGACCATCGGCCGCAGCCACGGCATCCACGCCGAGCCGACCAGCTTCGGCCTCAAGCTCGCCGGGCACTACGCCGAGTTCGCCCGCAACCGCGCCCGCCTGGTCGCCGCCCGCGCGGAGGTCGCCGTGTGCGCGATCAGCGGCGCCGTCGGCACCTACGCCCATCTCGACCCGCGGGTGGAGGAGCACGTCGCGGCCCGGATGGGGCTGGCGGTGGAGCCCGTTTCGACCCAGGTGATCGCCCGCGACCGCCACGCCGCGTTCTTCTGCACCCTGGCCGTGATCGCCAGCGGGGTGGAGCGGCTGGCGACGGAGGTGCGCCACCTGCAACGCAGCGAGGTGCGCGAGGCGGAGGAGTTCTTCCACGCCGGGCAGAAGGGCAGCAGCGCCATGCCGCACAAGCGCAACCCCGTGCTGAGCGAGAACCTCACGGGGCTGGCGCGGATCGTGCGCGCGGCGGCCGTGCCGGCGCTGGAGAACGTGGCGCTGTGGCATGAGCGCGACATCAGCCACTCCAGCGTCGAGCGGGTGATCGGGCCGGATGCGACGCTGGCGCTGGACTTCGCCCTGGTGCGGCTGGCCGGCATGATGGAGAAGCTGGTGGTGCATCCGGAGCGCATGGCCGCCAACCTCGAGAGCCTGGGCGGCGTGGTGCACAGCGGCGAGGTGCTGCTGGCGCTGACCCGGGCCGGCATCCTGCGCGAGGACGCCTACCGAATCGTGCAGCGCAACGCGATGGCGACGTGGGAGGGGCTTTCCATTGGCGGCCGCAGCTTCCGTGAGCACCTGGCGGAGGACCCCGAGGTCAGCGGCCGGGTGTCGCCGGCGGCGCTCGACGCGGCAATGGACGCGGCGATCCACCTGCGATCGGTGGACCACGTGTTCGCCCGCGTGTTCGGCGCCGCCTCACTATGACCACGGTTCCGCCCTGACGGCGTCATGGTCGGCCTGTAGCCAGGATGTGGATCGGAAGGAGGTCCATCATCATGCGCAAGACCTTGATTACGCTTACCGCCCTGACGGCGATCATCGGCGCCGGGGTCATCGGCTCCGCAAGCACGGCCCAGGCCGCTCCTGCGTTCGTCCCCGTCTTCACCAGTGACCAGGCCCGTCCGCTGGTGCAGCAGGTGGAGTACTACGGCGACTGGCGCCGCGAGCGCGAGTGGCGCCGTCACGAGGAGGAGCGGCGGCGCGAGGAGGCGCGGTGGCATCGCCACCACGACCGCGAGTGGTGAAGCGACCGCAGAAGTGTTGCATCCTGACAACAGTGTGACGCCAATATGAGTTTTCGTTGCAACAACGGCAACAGCGCTCGATATTCCGTGTTATTCGACGCACTCTGATTTAACGGAGGTTGCCTCGCCATGCGTAAAGCCCTGATCATCCTGACGGCGATTGCCGCCATTGCCGGCTCGGAGGTCACCGCCCAGGCGGCGACCGTCGAGACCGTGTCCGTGCAGCCGGCCGTGTTCGTGTCCGGCGGCAGCCTGGTGCAGCCGATCGCCTATCATCGGCACCATCGGCGTCTCCGCCACCACCGCCGCGTCTGACCAAGGCCGACGGCGGCCGGTTTCCGGTCCCGTGTGCACTTTCATCACGCTCCAACGGCCAGGTCACTCCTGGCCGTTGTTGCTTGCGGCGAACCGTGACGAACGCCTGGACCGCGTCTGGGACCCTCCGGCCCGGCATTGGCCCGACCGGCCGCTCGTGGTTGCCGGCCGCGACCGTCTTGGCGGCGGCACCTGGATGGCGTTCAAGCCGCCAGGCCTGATCGCCGCCGTGCTGAACCGTCCCGGCAGCCTGGGGCCGGAGCCGGGCAAGCGCAGCCGCGGCGACCTGCCGCTGATGGCGCTGGACCATGCCACCGCAGAGGCCGCCGCCGCGCGCCTGGCGCAGCTGGACGGGTTCGAATACCGCAGCTTCAACCTGGTCGTCGCTGACCGCGACTCGGTGTGGTTCGTCCGCGGCACGGGTTCCGCTGTGGTCACGGCGACGCTGCTGCCGCCCGGCCTGCATATGATCACCGCCCACGACCCCGACGATCTCCGCAGCCCGCGCGTCGCCCGCCACCTGCCCCGCTTCCTCGCCGCCCCTCCCCCCTCGCCGCCGGACTGGTCCGGTTGGCAGGGCTTGCTGGCCGACAACGCCGGGCCGCGCGACGCAGCGCTCAGCGTGCCGGGCGCCGACGGGTTCGGCACCGTCTGCGCCTCGCTGCTCGGGGTGCCGGCGGCGGGCGGCTGCGCGTGGCTGTTCGCCGCCGGGCCGGCGGGGCGAACGCCGTTCGAGTCCGTCGCGCTCGGGTGAGCAGGCGAGTGGCGGGTGTGGCGGCGGGCTGCTATACCGCGCCCTTCAATCGAGGATCTCCACCCATGGCTCGCCGCCGCCAGCTTTACGAGGGGAAGGCCAAGGTCCTGTTCGAGGGGCCGGAGCCTGGCACCCTGGTGCAATACTTCAAGGACGACGCCACCTCCGGCAACGGCGCGAAGAAGGGCACCATCACCGGCAAGGGCGTGCTCAACAAC